>NZ_JBYCLG010000088.1:0-4772 GCF_057473785.1 Mycobacterium sp. TH-M103 | reverse complement strand
CGGGCACCAACCACCGCGGCGTTCAGCTCAATGACCTGAAACAGGCCGTCGAGCAGTGGACACAGCGCTACCGCCAACGCTGTTGGCTGCGTCAGCTCACGCCATACGCCAGCCGCGAGCAGGAGGACAAACTGCTGCGCGTCATCGCGCGAATGGACGGCACCGCATTCCCGACGACCGCCCGGCTGACCGGCCGGTGGTTGCGGGGGCGGCTCCCGACCGCCGCCGACTGGGTGCGGGGGATCCCGTGGGCGGACCGCAAGGTTCGAGAGTCAACGCAACGACGCAAAGCGCGCCAACACGTCGGCCTGGAGACCGCCTACTGCGCGGAGACGGTGGCGATCACCTACGAGGAAATGGGTCTGCTCGTCACGGACAAGAAGGCGAATTGGTTTGATCCGGGCTCGTTTTGGAGCGGTGACACCCTGCCGTTGGCAGCCGGCTATCGACTCGGCGACGAGATCGCGGTCAGCCTCGGCCGAGCCGTCACCACTGACTAGGAAAGCCAACCGGCCTCCTGCGCGCACCGAGTCGGCCGGCCGCGCACTGCTGGCACTTGTGGTGCTGGCGACGGGCACAGCCCACCCGGCGACCTGCATGCTGTCGGCAGCGTCGTCGCGCAGCCCTCGGCCAGGCGGCACGCCCGCGCATCAATCGATATTCGGGTGTGGCCGGAATAGCAAATTGTTTTCTAAACTTGACCGGAACGTGAGCATATCGAAGCATTGGCGTTGCGCAGTCGGCTGTCCGTATTCCCTGGCACGGTGTCAATCGTCCGCAGGATCCTGAAATCACGGCCATTGATACGCGCTTATGAATTCGAAATTCAGGGTCCGGGTGGCGGTGATTCCTCAGGCGGTGGAGCGACCATATCCGGAGCCGCGTCATCGACCGGAACGGCCGGTGCGTCGGGCGGCGGGGGCGGCGTCCCCGCGTCGTCCGGAGGAATGGGCAAAAACATGTGATGGGTGAATCCGGACTGGTAAGCGCCCTGGCCACCTACATGCACCCCACCGCGCTCACCACTGGACACCGCGGTGCCGTCGGGCAGCGTCACGGCGGTGTGGCCACTGTTCCAGCCGATCACCACGGCGTCGGGGGCAGTCCCATAGTGAAATCCGCGCGCCAACAATGCGGCTTCCTCGTTACCGGTGTCGAAGCGATTCCCGAAGACCGGCCGATCGGCTGCCGCATTCGCGATCCAGGATGCCAACCCGGAACAGTCGGTACCCGCCGGAGAATCCCCACCTGAAATATAGGGTGTCCCGGAAACCTGATTGACAAGAGATATCAACGTGGCAAGAACTACCATGGGCAGGCACGCTAGCAATTACATTCATTGCGCGCCAAAATTTGTGGCGCAGGTCATCCGCGTGGTGGATAATGGCTTTCGTCTCACATTCAGCAAATCGCGGCTGACAAACTTGCATTTCCCGCCGATTCACCCCTCCCCCGGGAGTTGCCACATGGTTGCAGCGTCGACGAGTCAAGACCTCTGCGGATTTGCCCTCGAGTTGCTCAGGCGCAACTGGTGGGGGCGGCGACGACGGCGCTGGCTCTCGGTAGCGAGGCGGTGCTGGGCGAGTTCGTCGGGTCACCGCTGCGCTACCGCGCCGGTCGGGTCGGCGACTTCTTCCGGCTCGAGGGCCACCCGGCATCCGCCGGGCGGTCGGCCGGGTAGTGCACCCGCAGACTGCCGAGAGCCAGCAGCCGATCGGCGCGAGCTTGCGAGCGTCGTTGAAGTTCTTGTCGACGGCGGCCACCACGCCTAATCGCATTCATTGACGGCCGTCATTGACGTCCGTCAACGACGGTCGTAATGTGCCTTCATGGGGTCGCCACGACCGTCCGCCGTCGCCGAATCGCCGAGCCGCGGCGTGCGGGAAGCCCGACGGCTCGAGACGCGAGCCCGCCTGCTGCACGCCGCGCTGGCCGAGATCGCGCGGCGCGGACTGGGCGGCGCCGACGTCAGCGCCATCGCCGCCGCGGCCGGTGTCGTGCGGGGGACGTTCTACTTCCACTTCCCGACGAAAGAGCACGTCCTCATCGAGATCGAACGCGACGAGGAGACCCGCATCGCCGGCGAACTCGACCGCGCCGAGGGCGATCTGGCGTCGGTGCTTTCGCAACTGGTGCGGCACGTGCTCGAGGCCCGAGAACGGCTGGGCGCGGTCGTCTTCAGCGACATGCTGGGACTGCATTTCTCCTCGACGCGTCCGCTCGAAGACGAAATGGAACAGCACCCGCTCGCACAGTTCCTGGTGCGCGCGATCCGGCACGCGCAAGACGCCGGACAAGTCGCACCGGCCGCCGACGCCGGGGAACTCGCCACGTTCTTCCTCACCGGCCTGTTCGCGCTGCTGTCCACCGGAGCGCACGACGCCGCGCCGTTGAGCCGTTACGTGACAACGATCGTCAAAGGAATGGAGAAGCGATGAACGGCACGGGCATTCAGGGCTACCGGGAATTCCTGGCCCGGCGTGACGGCGACGCCGACCTCCTCAACAGGCGCCTGGCGAATCGAGAGCAATTCTTCGACGACATCGAAGCGAACCCCGTCCGCTCGGCCCACCCCGCTGACCGGCAGACCTTTCTTCGCAACCTGCGCCGCCGCCGGCCCGAACCCGGCCTGGACAGGAAAATGCTGTTCCTGCTGGCCACTGCCAAACTCAATCAGGCCGAACGCTTCGGCGTGGGACTCGGCGAGACCTACGGCCGCAACAGTGACGAGAACCTGCCGCCCGAGAACGTCTATCTCGAACTGGAAGAGCATTATCACACCCGGCTGCTGGCATACGTCCTGGACGTGTTCGACCTGACGTTCCAGGTTGTCCCCCCGCCTTTCGTGATGCGACAGTTCGTCAAGGCGGCCGTGTTCATGCCCGACCGGCTCAACTTCACGTTCGTCGGAGCCGCCGAGATGGCCGGCTGCGTCATGTTCGACGAACTGCGCCGCGTCGGCGCCGAATTGTTCGCCGACGAACCCGCTGTCGCCGCGCGCATCGAACTGCTCTACAGCGAGATCCTCACCGACGAGATCGGCCACGTCGGTTACTGCGCATCACGTTGCAGCTCCGCGGAGCGGGCATTGATGCGTCGGATCTACCCGTTCATCGGGCGACTGTTCGCCCGCCAAACCGCTGAAATCAGCCTGCTGGTCGATCCGAAGGCTTTGCACGCACGGCTCGACCGGCCCTTCAAGGTCGACGAACTCACCGCAGGACTGGGCAACGAGACGTACCTGGTGACTCACCCCTAGGGGTGCCGGGTGCTCACGCGCCGAACTTGACGCGAGCCTCGTCCGTCACCGGGGCGAACAGGTTGACCAGGTTTCCGTCCGGGTCGCGGAACAGCAAAGCCCGGTTGCCCCACGGCATCGTCGTCGGCTCGGTCACGGCCCCACCGACATGCCCACGCAGCCGCTCCCACTCGGCGTCCACATCCTCGACGATGAACTCGATGATCACGCTTCGGTTGGCGGCCGGTTGGGCCGATCCGGCCCCGAACATGGGTACGGTCCTGTCGCTTCCGATGGCCAACGTGCCGACCGGCGTCGGAACCTCGGCGAACAGTTCGTTTGCCCAAACGGCGGCGGTTTCGGTGACCATCTCGTAGAAGGCGACGAGCCGCTGCACGTCGGCGGTGATGATGCGGGTCGAAACGAATTTCATGCGGCCTCCTGCGGGAACTCGGCGCGCCGCCTCCTGCAGCGCTCGGGCGACGATGCTAGGCAGACCCTCCGACAACGGGACTTCTTCTCGATCACGCGAAACTCGCCGCCGGGCGCGCGCGGTGGCAGCTAAAATCTTCGGAGATCACGTCGTTACTCCCCAGTGCCAGCCACCGGACGCCGCGGAATTCGACTCGAGGAGGGTGTCATGGTGGTACGAGCCATCGCGTTGCTGGTCGTTTCCCTCGGATTCGCCGCACCGGCCCGCGCGGACGCCACCGACGACGCGTTCCTCGCCAACCTCAACACCTCCGGCATGAATTACGGCGCACCCGAAAAAGCGATTCAGGTCGCCAAGACCGTCGTCTGCGCCACCCTCGGCAGCAACCCCGACACCAGCAACGCGGACCTGGTCACCAAGGTCACCGACGCCACCAACTGGCCACCGCTCAATGCCGCCTATTTCACGGGCGCCGCGATCCAGGCCTATTGCCCCCAGTACGGCTCCCTCGCGGTCCCCACCCTTCCCAAGAGGGGACCCCAAGCTCCCAGCCCGGCTCCGTCAGCGCCCGCGGCGCCCCCGGAGCCGAAAGTCGAATCGGCGTGAGCGCTCGGCACTCCCCGACGACCGTCGGCCCCGCGTACGAACATCCCGCACGCTGAAAGCGCCGCTCTACACGTTGAACCGGAACTCGACCTCGCCGCCTCATCGGTAGACGTCGCGGCGCTGCGCGATGTGGATCACCCGGACATGTACAGAATTCCAGCTTGATCGCGCGGTTCGTCGCGGCCTGCCGGCGGCTACACGGCGAACCGGAACTCGATCACGCCGCGTCGCCGAACGCCGTCAAGCATCGAACAACGCGACGCCCACATCGGCCGACGCGGCCTTCAACCGCTTGTCTCTCGTCCAGAGCCGCGCGCCTGCGACCATGGTGACCGCCGCCATGAGATGAACGTCGACTGCGCTCAGGCCACGCCCCCAGAGCGCGCGTCGATCAGTGAGGTGGAGGATTTCGTGGTGGTGGACAGTCGGGAACTGGCGCAGATTCGCGAGCAGGTCGAGCACCACATCCCGCTGCGAGATCGACCCGAGCGCGAT
>NZ_JBYCLG010000087.1:0-13716 GCF_057473785.1 Mycobacterium sp. TH-M103 | reverse complement strand
GCAGCATCTGCTCGAACCGGTCGCGCCAGGTGTCGGCCAGCCACGGGCTGCCCGGTGCGGCGGTGTCGGCGGTCGAGTCGCCGTCGCCGATCGCCAGGTCGACGTAACGCCGCAGCCACTGCAAGTAGGTCATGTCCGCGACGTCGCCGAAATACGGCTTGGCGGTTTTTGCCATCGCCGCGATGATCTCGTCGCGACGCTCGGCGACCGCCTCGGCGTCGCCGGCGACCTCGTCGAGCAGCCGGCCGCAGCGCGAGGCGCTGTTGTCGATCTCGTGGATGTCCGCACCGAGCTGGCTGCGGCTGGAGGCCATGCCGCCCTGTGCTTTGCCGGCACCGATCCACTGGTCGGTGCCCTGGGTGTCGACCAGCATCCGTTTGACCGACGGCGACGTCGTGGCCTCGAGCGTCGCCATGGCCGCGGTGCCGACCAGGATGCCGTCGACAGGCATCAACGGGAACCCGTAGCTCTGCGCCCAGCGCCCGGACAGGTAGTCGGCCGCGCGCTCGGGGGTGCCGATGCCCCCGCCGACGCACACTGTGATGTTCGGCCGCGACCGCAGCTCCGAGTAGGTGGCCAGCAGGAGGTCGTCGAGGTCCTCCCAGGAGTGGTGACCGCCGGCACGGCCACCCTCGATGTGAACGATCACCGGCTTGGTGGGCGCCTCGGTCGCGATGCGGATGACCGAGCGGATCTGCTCGACGGTGCCGGGTTTGAACACGACGTGGGTGATGCCGACGTCGTTGAGCTCTTCGATCAGCTCGACGGCTTCCTCGAGCTCGGGGATGCCGGCGCTGATCACCAGGCCGTCGATCGCCGCGCCGGATTGGCGGGCCTTCTGCACCAGGCGCTTGCCGCCCACCTGCAGCTTCCACAGGTACGGATCGAGGAACAGCGCGTTGAACTGGTACGTGCGGCCGGGCTCGAGCAGTTCGGACAGCTCCTCGACGCGGTCGGCGAAGATCTCCTCGGTGACCTGCCCGCCGCCGGCGAGTTCGGCCCAGTGCCCGGCGTTGGCGGCGGCGGCGACGATCTTGGCGTCGACGGTGGTCGGGGTCATGCCCGCCAGCAGGATCGGCGAGCGGCCGGTCAGCCGGGTGAACTTCGTGGAGAGCTTGACGCGTCCGTCGGGCAGCCGCACCGCGGTCGGGGCGTAGCTCGACCAGGCGCGGGCCACCTCGGGGACGGCCCCGACGGTGAACAGGTTGCGCTGGCCGCCGCGGGTGGCCGCGGGCACGATGCCGATGCCCAGCCCCCGGATCACCGGCGCGGTCAGCCGGGTCAAGATGTCTCCGGGTCCCAGGTCGAGGATCCAGCGGGCTCCGGACTCGTGCACCCGGGTGATCTCCGCGACCCAGTCGACGGGTCTCACCAGGATGGCCTCCGTGAGGTGACGGGCCAGCGCCACATCGAGGCCGGCCTTTTCTGCCCAGGCGCCGACGATGTCGATGCCGTCGGCCAGCCGCGGGGTGTGGAAGCCGACCTCCACCTGCACCGGGTCGAAGACCGGCGCGAAGACGTCGCCGCCGCGGACCTTGCTCTTGCGGTCGGCCTCCTCCTTCTCCGAGATCTGGCGGCAGTAGAGCTCGAAGCGCGACAGCTGCTCCGGGGTGCCGGTGATGACGACGGAACGCCGGCCGTTGCGGATGGACAGGGCCGGAGGCTGCACGGTCCGGACGTCCTGTGCGAACTCGTCGAGCAGGTGCCCGATGCGCTCGGGATCGGCGTTGCTGACCGACACCATCGGCGGGCGGTCGCCGAGGACGGCGATGCCGCGCCGCCGTGCCACCAGCGTGCCCGCCGCGCCGATCAGCTGCGCCATGGCCAGCAGCTCGGCGTCGCGGCCGGCCCCGCCCTTCAAGGCCCGCAGCGCCTCGACCGCGAGCACGCCCTGGGAATGGCCCGCCAGAGCCGCCGGCGGGGTGGCCGTCAGGTCCATGCCCTGGCGCGCCAGGGCGCGCATGGCCGCGATCTGGGTCAGCAGTACCCCGGGCACCGAGACGGCCGCCGAGGTCAGGTGCTTGTCCGCGGGAACGGGGTCCTCGGCTGCCAGCGCGCGCACCCACTGCAACGGCTCGAAGCCGATCGGACGCACCACGACCAGCTCTTTGGCCACCGGCTCGAGCAGCAGCTCCACCTCGCCGACCAGCGTCGCCAGGTCTGTCTCGATCCCAGCCGAGGACACCAGCTCCTCGAGCGTCTCCAGCCAGGCGCTGCCCTGCCCGCCAAACGCCACCGCGTACGGCTCGCCGGCCGTCAGACGGTCGACCAGAGCGTGGGTGCCCTGCGGGCCGTGCCCGTCGCGGTCGGCGGACACCCGGTCGTGCTCGTGGATCGTCACGTTCTACGTCTCCCCTACATGCGTCTTTTGTCGGTTCGGGCCGGCACCCTGGTCGTCGTCGACGGGCCCGCCCCCTCGGTCGATCGGCGCGGCGGACTGCTTGGGCTGTAATAAGAGTGTCATAAGGATCGGTGCCCTTTTTCCCAGCTGATTGGTTACTGGTGAGTTCTACGCACGGGTAACCATGTCCTGGGTAACACCGGGTCAAACCGCGCGCGCGAGCGCGGCGAACAAACTCGCTGCATGTAGGTGGTTACGGTCGAGTAGCTATAACTTCGCTGTTCAAAGCGCTATTGTTATGGAATCGTTATATTAAGGATTTCGGCCTTCGGTCGCGTCTCGCGCGCGAGCAACCTTGCCGTCGAGGCGTCACCAGATCTCGGCTGCACCCCGCCCTCAGCGGGCGATTGTTTGCTGGACCCGGTGCCGACGGCCTAGGTCCACTGCCCGAATTGGGGCTTGAGGATTTGATTGAGGTCCACCCCAACGCCGCCGACACTGCGCTTGTCGATCTCGAACTGATGAAGATTCGCGGCCGGATGGGTGTAGCCCACGGGGGAACCCCAGTTGTGCTGCCAGAAGTAGGACCCCAAACCGTCCTGCAGCGCCCAGTCGATGGTCTTGGAGTTGGCGTACACACCGGTGCGCTGGTGCCCGATCACCGACTCCCAGGACCGCAGGTAGGGAGCGACCTGCTGCTTGTACTGCTCGTAGGACGGATTGTCGTCGATCGAGGCGTAGATGGGAGCGCCGGGCGGACCTCCGGCGGCGGCGTGCAACTGCATGCCGCGACGGGCGTGCTCCACGCCGGCCGCGGCCCCACCCAGCCAGTCGGAGGTGCTGCCCTTGCCGTACTGGTAGCAGGACACGATCTTGAGCCCATTGCTGGAGAGGTCGCGCGCTTCGCCGGCCTGGATCGGCTTGCCGAGCATCCAGTTACCACCGGGCCGCCGATCCGACACGTACCGGATCGATCCCACCGCCCCGGCCGCCCGGATCTCGCTTGCGGGGATGACGCCGGCCGCGTAGTCCAGCAGCGTGCCGAGCGCGGCCGACGCCGTCGCGGCGCGCAGCGATGCCGCCGCGACGCCGAAACCCACCAGTCCCGGGGTCGCGGCGGCGAACTTGAGCACGTCGCGCCGCGAGACCGACATGGGCTTCAGGGTACGACACAACTATCACCAGACACATTGATCCCAACGATCACATGTGCATCACATTGGTTGCATCACATTGGCTGCACTACGTTGGCGCATCCCCGGTCTGCAACCGCTTTGCGCCCGGCAGGACGATGACGCTGACCACGTCCAGGCCGCGGCGCGCGGTCTGGACCGCCATCTCGTCGAGGAAGCGGGCGGCCCGCGGATTAACAGTCTCCGCGCGAGCCGCCTAGAAAGCGTCGGACAGCGCCGCGACGAGGTCCCCGAGAAGGGTGGCCACCGTGTCGTCGTGACCGGAGGGCACCCGGGCCAACAGCTCGATCGCCTCGCCGCGGCGGCCGTCTGCCACCAACGCCGCGAGCTGGTCTGCGAGGCTCTGTAGTTGCGGGTCAATCGATTCGGCGCCGCCGACGACGGCGGCAAGCACGTCGACGAGTTCCCAGTCCCGGTACAGCGCCAGCGACCGCTCGTAGAACGCGAAGCCGGTGACCGGCTCGCCCCACAGCGTTCCCCGGTAGCGGTACGGACCCTCCATGTACTCGATCGGCAGGCCGTGCGCCGGTGCGGCCACCAACGGTTCCCCGACGAGATCGAGTTGCATTGCCGCGCTGGTGATCCGGTGCCGATCGGGCAAATAGCGGCCCGCGGCGAGCGGGCGCACGAGCGGGCGCACCGCCTCCGGCCACCGGACATAGCTGCTCACCGTGACCTCGACGTCCTCGGCGCACTGCGGCGGCAGCGCGGGCTCCACGCCGGGGTCGGGGCAGCTCGTCGTCACCCCGGAGAACGGCTGCAGCGCATTGCGGTTCGTGCGGTCGAACTGGTGCCAGATGCTCAGGTCGACGCCGTTGTCGAGGTTGATGGTGCGCCACTCGTGGGACGCGGCCCGCGGGTCGCCGCCGGTTCCGCCGCCGCCGGCATACTTCGGGAACCACTGCCGGTCGACGTGCCCGCCGCTGCCGGATACCTGCTCGACCACATCGCCCCAGCGCAGGGTTCCGGTCATCTTCATCCCGCTCTGGAAATAGGAGTACGTGTCGTTCTGGCCGAAGCAGCAGATCTTTCCGTTGTAGGTCGAGGCCCCCACCGGTGTCGGCGCACGCGTCGGTGTCACGGCCAGGTCCAGCCGCATGGGCTGGCCGGACTGGTCCTCGCCCACCAGGCTGACGCGGTAGGTGTAGGGCAACAGCCCGCCGTCGCCGTTGCGGCACGTGGCCCACGACGCGGTGCCGGCGCCACTGCGGTAGCTGACGTCGAGATACCCCGGCGCCATGGCCAGCTTGGGCCGGGCGCCCGGTTGGAGGCTGGCCGGCGGCATGTCGTAGTCGGTGTAGGTGCCGTAGTCGCCGCTGTCCAGATCGAAGAGCGCCATCGTGTAGAAATCCGCGACCACCGTTGCGCCGGGGCGGTTCTTGTTGAAGATGGTCAGGAACGCGAACGACCGGTCGCTGCCGGCCGAGTCGAGTTGGCCACCGATGAACCAGGTGTCCGACTCCTGATCGGGATGTTCGCCTTCGGCGGCAGGAAACTCCAATTGGGCGTCACCGGGCACCAACTGGAACGGGTAAGTGCGCCAGTCGTCGTTCATTTCACGCCTCGGTGACCTGGTTCACGTCGTATCCGGCCATGTTAGCGTCAACGATGACGAAAAGCTCCGGCCACCGTTCCTACGACGCGGTCTTCCTCGGGGGCCAATGGCGCAAGCCCGCCAACCCCCGCCGACTGGACGTCATTTCGCCGCATTCCGAAGAGTCGATCGGCCACGTCCAGGCGGCAGGACCCGACGACATCGACGCGGCCGTCACCGCGGCGCGGCACGCTTTCGACCACGGCCCGTGGCCGCGCCTGGCCCCCGCCGAGCGGATGGCCGCGATCGAGCAGCTCGCCGCGATCTACTCCCAACATCTCGACGAGATGGCCGACCTCATCACCGAGGAGATGGGGTCGCCGCGCAGCTTCAGCAGGCTGGGCCAGGCGGCGGGCGCGGCGGCGATGATGCACCGCGCGCTGGCTGTCGCCCGCGACTATCCCTGGGCGGAACGCCGCCAGGGCGTGCTGGGCGAGGTGCATCTGAACAGGGCTCCGGTCGGGGTGGTCGGCGCCATCGTGCCGTGGAACGTGCCGCAGTTCCTGATCATGCCCAAGCTGATTCCCGCCCTGATCGCCGGCTGCTCGGTGGTCGTCAAGCCGGCACCCGAAACACCCCTGGACGCCTTGTGGCTGGCCGAGATGATCGAGCGGATCGGCCTGCCCGACGGGGTCGTCTCGATACTGCCCGGCGGACCGGACGCCGGGGAGGCGCTGGTGCGCCATCGCGGGGTGGACAAGGTGGCGTTCACCGGATCCAGCGCCACCGGGCGCCGGATCGCGGCGGTGTGCGGCGAGCAGCTCAAGCGGGTGAGCCTGGAGCTGGGCGGCAAGTCGGCGGCGATCGTCCTCGACGACGCCGACGTCGGCAAGACCGTGGCAGGGCTGAAGACCGCCGGCCTGATGAACAACGGGCAAGCCTGCGTCGCGCAGACCCGCATCCTGGTCAGCGAACGACGGCACGACGAGGTCGTCGACGCGCTGGCCGACATGATGGCGGGGCTGCGCGTCGGCGACCCCGCCGACGAGGCCACCGACATCGGTCCCCTTGTCGCGCAACGACAACAGCACCGGGTGCGGGACTACATCCGGTGCGGCCTACACGAGGGCGCGCGCATCGTCGTCGGCGGCGACGACGCGCCGGCCGGGCGGGGCTGGTATGTGCGGCCGACGCTGTTCACCGACGCCACCAACGACATGCGCATCGCCCGGGAGGAGATCTTCGGCCCGGTGTTGACCGTGCTGCGCTACCGCGACGAGGCCGACGCGATCCGGATCGCCAACGACAGCGATTACGGGCTGGCCGGCTCGGTGTGGACCGCCGACACCGCGCACGGTCTCGAAGTCGCCGCCCGGGTGCGCACCGGCACCTACGGCGTCAACATGTACATGCTCGACACCGGCACCCCGTTCGGGGGCTTCAAGCAGTCCGGCATCGGGCGCGAGTTCGGCCCGGAGGGCCTCGACGAATACGTGGAGTTGCAGTCCGTGGTGTCCCGGGGGAAGATGCCACCGTTGCCTCGTTGATTGTCAACGTGTTTCGGGCATCTCCAGGGTGAGCTCGACCGGGCAGCACAGCGCGCCGTGCTGATTGGTCACCTCGATCCGCACGTCGACCAGACGGCGCGGCGGGTCCACCGAGGTGTCGCGCCGCTTGGCCACCGCCCGGCCCCTGCCGACCATCGTGTCGCCGGCGAAGATCGGGCCGGCCAACCGCATCGCGCGGCGTACCACCCGACTGCCCGGGCCGGCCCAGTCGGTCGCGACGCGGTCGGCGAACCCGGCAAGGTGCATCGTGTTGACGTAGATCGTCGGGTTTCCCTGACTACGGGCGTAGTCGGGGTCGAAGTGGCCGGGGAAGTAGTCCCATGTCGCCCCGGCATTCTCGACCACCCGCTGATAGCTGATGGGGTCGACGACCTCCGGCAGATCGACCGGAACGACGACGTCGTCCCAGTCCAGGCCCGACCCGCTCACGCGGCGTCCCCGGGGGTGAACCTGAACAGGGTGTTCCGGCAGGTGGCCACCACCGTCCCGTCCTGGCGGCGATAGGTTTCCAGCGTCTCGACGAAATGACCGGTACCGAGCCGCGTCCGCTTCTCCGGCGAAACCGACACCAGTTCCTCGACGACGGTGAGCACGTCGCCCTCGAGGATGGGCCGCAGGAACTCGCAGTCGTTGGCCGCGTTGATGAAGGTGCTGCCCGGCAACGGGACTCGCAGCGCCAGTGATGCCGGCCGGGCGCTTCCCTGGCCGGCGGGCTGCCACGGCGGCGGTATCAGCCAGCCCATCAACAGCGCCGGCGGGGCCGGCGCACCGCCCCACCGGCGCCGGGCGAACCCGGCATCCCAATACGATCGGTTGCCGTCGTGCACCATGGCGGCGAACATCTGGATGCGCGCCCCGCTGACCGGGGTCGCCGCGGTCCGCGGTCCGCTCGTCGCGCCGACCATCCGCAGCGCGTCCTCGTAGGTGCCGTAGGCGAGTCGGTAATCGCTCACATGACGAGCGGGTGGCGGCTCGGCACCACGTCCCAGGTGAGTTCGCGGGAGGCGAAGTACCACGCGCCCCGCTCGTAGACCAGCGCGTCCCGGTAGCTTCCGGTTGCCCGCAGTGTGGTGTCGCCGTACATGTTGGCGAAAAGCACTGCGACGCAATGCTGGGTGGCGTTGACCCCGTCGACGTGGATCTCGTGGTCCAGCGTCACCAGGCGTTGTCCGTCGCCGCCGTGGAAGGCCGGCCGCAGGTCGGTGAACACCTCGCCGTCGCGGGCGTAACTGGCGCCCGAGTGGCGGAACGTCGCGATCCACCGGTCGCGATCGCCGGCCGAGAACGCGCGATTGTGCCGCGCGTTCAGGTTCAGGATGGCGGCTCGGCCCGTGGCGGCCTGCAGCAGCTGTTGTTGCTGGTAGCTCATGGTCATGTTCGCTCTCCAGCCTCCTTGGGAACTACGGCCGATCCGCTGCTGAGGCAACGGTAACGCAACTCAACGCCGGACGGTATAACCGTGCACCTCGCGATCCCATGCCTGCGCGGTCAGTCCCCGCGCGCGCAACACGTCTTTGCGGATGCGGCCGATGCCGTTCTTCGGCAGTTCGGCCACCGTGTCGACGTATCGGGGCACGCAGAAGTAGGGCATGCGGGCCGCGCAGAAGTCGAGCAGGTCGGCGCAATCCAGTGTGGCGCCGGGGCGCAACGTCACGACCACCAGGACGTCGTCCTCGCCGAGTTCACTGGGCACCCCGACCGCCGCGGCTTCGGCCACCGCGGGATGGCGCGTGACGACGCCCTCCACCTCGACGGAGGACACGTTCTCGCCGCGTCTGCGCAGCGAATCCTTCACGCGGTCCACATAAGTCAGGGCCGCGTCGGGGCCGAGCCTGCCGAGGTCGCCGGTGCGGAACCATTCCGGGTGGGGCGCCAGCCGCGCATCCTCGCCCACGTAGCCCTCGCTCATCACGTGGGGACGCCTGGGCCTGCAGACGATCTCGCCGACACTCCCGGCGGGCAGCGGATTTCCGGAGGCGTCGACGATGCGGACCTCGAAGTCGGGGTTGGGCCGGCCCGACGTGCCCGGCACCCCGGCTTCGGTCAGCGCCTTGACCGCGATGGGGAACGCCTCGGTCATCCCGTACATCGTGACGATGCGGCAGCCGTATCGCTTTTCGATGGCCCGATAGACCTGGGCCTCGATCGGCGCGGCCGAGATGAACCGCAGCGGCAGTTGCGCGTCACGCGGATCCGGGGGCAGGTTCTGCAGCATGGAGACCATCGCGCCGGCACCGGCGAAGCCCACGGTGCCGTGGGCGCGCACCTCGTCCCATACCCGGGCCGGGTGAAAAGCGGCCGCCAGCACCGTCGTTGCGCCCACCAGCATGGGGGCCAGCACGCTGGGCGCCGCGCTCAGGTGGAACAGCGGCATCGCCGTCCACACCACCTCGCCGGGCGCCAGTTCCCAGGCCGACGCCACGGTCGCGGCCACGGAAAACAGGTAATGCCAGGTCGTGGCAACCGCTTTCGACGGACCGGTGGTGCCCGAGGTGTAGAACAGACACCCTATGTCCCCGATCCCCGCCGCGTCGTCCGCCGGCGGGCTCCCGGTACTCCGATCCAGCTCGGCGGTCAGCGAATCACCCTGCACCACAACATCAATTCCCGTTCCCAACGCACCGGCGACCTCGTCGACGCGGGCGCGCCGCTCGGCGTCGGTGAGGATCACCAGGGCGCCCGACAACCGCAATGTGTGCAGCAGGAACTCGCCCTTGTTGGCGGCGTTCACCGCGGCGCTGACCGCACCGATGCGCGCCGCGCCGAGCCAGAAGTACACCCATTCCGGGCAGGTGGCGGTGAACAGCGCCACGCAGTCACCGCGCCCGACACCGTGATCGGCCAGCATGTTCGCCGCGGCGCAGGACCGCCGCCGCATCTGCGCGAACGTCACGTCGGTACCGGCAATGGTCATCATCACCCGGTCGGGGTACTGCTCGGCGCGCCGGTCCAGCACGGCGGGCACGGTGAAACGCTCGACCCCGAAATCGGAGGGTCCGGGCATCAGGCTTGCGCGGCGGCCGGGTCGGGTTCCCCTTCGGCGGTGTAACCGAAGTCGGCGGGCGAGGGCTGCGGGCCCGGGTAGAAGCGGTGCGCCCAGCGGCGCAACGCGGCGTAGTCGTGCGCCTCCTCGGGGGCCAGGTTCGGCCTCTCGAGGTATTTCATGTTCTCCCAGGTGAAGAAGTCCTGTTTGATGACCTCTTGCTGCAGCGCCAGGAAGCGGGCCGCGCGGCCCGTGGGCACGTCGCCGGTGTCGCCGGGCTCGCGCACCGAGGCCTGGGTGTAGAAGTAGTCGGTGTAGTCCTCGTCGACCGGCGTCTGCCCGGTGACCTGCACGGTGGCCACCAGCTCGCTGGGGAACCGGACGACTCCCAGGCCCAGCGAGTAGTTGTCGTAGATGATCTTGGCGTCGACGGGGCCGTTCGGGGTCAGCCAGGTCTGCGCCCGCCCGCCGCCGAAATGGGCGTTGACGGTGGCGTGCAGGTGGTACCCGGATACCTCGAACGACGCGGTGGTGGCCGGATTGGCCGCCTTGTGCACGTACTGCACATGGTAGGGGTCGGCGGCGTTTTCGATGATCATCTGCGGGTGAACCTTGACCCGGTTGAGCATCTGGGTGTGCGGGTGCAGTGGGTAGTACTCGCCGGTTTCCAGTTCGGGCAGCACCGGCGGGGTCCAGTACGGTGCCCGCCCGTGCCGCTCGTGCCAGGCCAGCACGAAACCGTACCACTCCATGCTCGGGTAGCCGCGGATGCGCACGTTGTTCTTGCAGCCGATCTTGCTGTAGGGAATGAGCGCGTTGGACCCGTCGCCGCGCCACTGCCAGCCGTGCCAGGGGCAGACGACGTGCTCGCCTTCCACGGTGCCGCCGACACCCAGGTTGGCGCCGAGGTGCTGGCAGTAGGCGTCCAGCACATGGACCCGGCCCGACTCGGTGCGGAACAGCACCAACTCCTCGCCGAAGTAGTGCGCGCGCTTGACCTGGCCGACCGCGAGATCGGAGGCGAAGGCGACGATGAACCACCCCGTGGGAAACGGGTAGGACGACAGCGCGATGCCGGCCTCGCCGAACTCGCGCTCCGACGGGTCCGGGGCCGATTCTGGGATCGTATGCGTCACGAGCACTCCGCTCGTCTGGGGCTAGGACGGTTCGACGACTAGGGCTATTTTTACTATTTTAAGCATTGAACGTCAACGAGCGGGCGGGAACGCTCCGGCCGGAACGAGGTTTCCCATGGCGGCTGTCGCAGTGGATCTCTCCGATTTCGCATTGTGGCGCAATGGTTTTCCCGATGAAATTTTCACCGAACTGCGCCGCAGCCAACCGCTTTTCCGGCACGAGCCCACCCCGGGCGTCGCGCGTGTGTTTTCCGGGACGGTCCAGCGCGGGTTCTGGGTGGCCACCAAACACCGGCACGCGGTGCGCCTGCACCGCGACGTCGACTCGTTCACCGCGACCGACGGCCCGTTGATCCAGCCGGTCGGGATGTTCGCGTCGTATCCCACGATCATCAACATGGACCCCCCGGAACTGAACAAGCGCCGCAAAATCATCTCGAACGCGTTCAACCCCCGCGGGATCGCCAAACTCGTGGACGGCATCCGGGCGCGTGCCGCGCGGATGATCGACGGCCTGCTCGCCGGCGGCGGTGGCGACTGGATCGCGGACGTCGCCGACGCCCTGCCGATGACGGTCATCGGCGACATCATCGGCATACCGGACGATGACCGGCCACGAATCTTCGACTGCCTGGACCGCATCTTGCAGGCCAACTCGCCCGCACAGCGGCCGAGCCGGCAGGACTACAGCGATCTGTACGCAACGATTTTCGGCTACGCGATGGAGCTCACCGCGGAAAAGCGCCGCAACCCGGCCGATGACATCTGGAGCACGCTGGCGACCGCGGTGATCACCGGCGAGGACGGCGAGCGATTCAGCCTGCCGCCCAACGAACTCGAGTTCTTCTTCTTCGTGCTGACCTTCGCCGGCAGCGACACCACGAAGAACGCGCTGGCGGGCGGGCTGCAGGCGTTCGTGGCCAACCCCGGGCAGATGGAGCGCTACCGTGCCGAGGAGGCGGTGCGCTCGACCGCCGTCGAGGAGGTGCTGCGCTGGGCCTCACCGGTGGCGTACTGGGCCCGCACCACCAAGGTCGACGTCGAAATGGACGGCCTGCACATACCCGCGGGCGAGCGGGTGGTGTCGATGCTGCGCTCGGCGAACCGCGACGAGGAGGTCTTCCCCGACCCGTTCACCTTCGACATCGGCCGCCGGCCCAACCCGCAGGTGGCCTTCGGCGGTGGCGGGCCGCACCACTGCCTGGGCGCCATGCTGGCGCGGGCGGAGCTTCGCGCGGTCTTCGACGAGCTGCTGCTGCGCTGCGACGACATCGCCCTGGGTCCGGCCAAGGTGGCCTACCCGAATTTGACCACCAACATGTCGATCTACGACGAGATGCCGATCTCGCTGACCGAGCGCCGGTAGCTCAGTCGATCAGCCGCAGCGCCGCCTTGGGGCACTGGTCCACCGCGGCGCGCACGTCGATCTCCAGCCGCGGCGGCACCGGGCCGTCGGCGATCTGCACCACGTCGGCGTCACCGAGTTCGAACACCTCCGGGGCGAGCGACTCGCAGAAGCCGTTGGCCTCACACAGGGTCCCGTCGACGGTCACGCGCATCGAATGCCTCCTTCCTCACAGCCCCTTGGGCCGGGTCCCTATCACCCCGTTGCCTGCCAGGGTCTCCAGTTGTTCGTCGGTCAGCCCGCACCGCTCGCGCAGCACCTCCCCATTGTGCTCACCCAGCCGCGGCGGCGGACGCCGCAGCCACCTGTCCTGGCCGGCGAGCAAGGCGAACGGCGGGCAGGGATACAGGGCCGCACCGATGCTCGCATGCTCGAGCGGCTGGAAGAATCCCCGCGCCAGCAGTTGCGGGTTCTCGGTCACCAACGACGGCGACACCACGGGCGCGGCGGGAATGCCCGCGCCGGCCAGTCGCTCCACCGTCGCATCGCGGGGCTGCCCGGCGAACCACGCGCCCAGCCGGCGATCGATGTCGTCGGCGATCTGCTGCCGGCCCGCGGCCGTGGACATCGTCTCGTCGCACCAGTCCGGGTGTCCCATCACCTCGACCAGCGCGCGCCACTGCCCGTGGTCGCGCACGGTGACCGCGATCCATTCGTCGTCGTCCCCGGCGCAGCGGTAGATGTTCTGGATCGACCCGCCATGGCCGCGGTTGCCCCGCCGGCCCAGCGTGACGCCGAAGACCTCGTATTCGATCGCCTGGATCGCGGTGGCGTTGAGCACCGTTTCGACCATCGGCAGTTCGACCAGCTGGCCGGTGCCCGTCCGTTCGGCGAAACCCAGCGCGGCCAGCACGGCGAAGGCGGCGTGCACGCCGGCCAGCGGATCGCAGGCGCCGCGCGGCGTCACCGGGGGCGTCTCGGGCAGTCCGGTCACCCAGGCCAGTCCGGCGATCTGCTCCATGGTCGGGGCGAATCCGACCCGGTCGCGCCACGGGCCGTCCAGCCCGAACGCGGGCATCCGGGCGACGACGAGCTCGGGGTTGGCCTGCAGCAGCACGTCGGCGGTGAGGCCGAAGTGGTCCATCACCCGGGGCGAGAAGTTCTCGATCACGACGTCGGCTCCGGCGGCCATCGCACGGAACGCGGCACGTCCCTGCTCCGAGCCCAGATCCAGTGTGACCGAACGCTTGTTGGTGTTCATCGCGTGGAACACCCACCCGTACTCCCACCAGTCGTCGACGTCGGTGCGCATCCCGCCCGAATACCGGATGCCGTCGGGACGCTGGATCGACTCCACCTTGACGACGTCGGCGCCGAACGCCGCCAGCAGATGGGTGGCGGCGGGACCGGCCCAGAACGCGGTCAGATCGATGATGCGCACGCCCTCCAGGGGCAACTCGTGCGACGCCGCGCCGGTGGTGGTTTCCCTTGGCAGCCAAGGCGCCTCGTCGTTGTCGGCGCCGGCAGCGGCGGTGGCACGCGGCGGCGCGGGCGCGCACACCGACATCAGCCACGGCGGACGGGGCTGGTGAAAACCCGCCGGGTTGGACACGAAC
>NZ_JBYCLG010000086.1:0-20497 GCF_057473785.1 Mycobacterium sp. TH-M103 | reverse complement strand
GAAGTCCACCACGTCACCGACTGGGCCACCTGTCGATGCACCGACATCGACGACCTCACCTTCGCCTGCGGCCCCCACCACCGCCTCCTACAACCCCACGGCTGGACCACCCGCAAAAACACCCACTGGCACCCCAAGAAACTGCTCCGCGCAGACGACGACGATGACGCGGCATAGCGGCAGCGGTGTTGCCCGTGTGGCGTGATCGAATGATTCCGTGCTGTTCCGTCAGTTGGAATACTTCGTAGCTCTCGCCCACGAGCGGCATTTCGCGCGTGCGGCCGGCGCCTGCTATGTCTCGCAACCCGCGCTGTCCGAAGCCATCCGCAAGCTCGAACAGGAACTCGACGTGCCACTGGTCCGGCGTGGCCAGAAATTCGAGGGCCTCACCCCCGAAGGCGAGCGGTTGGTGCACTGGGCGCGGCGCATCCTGGCCGACCGCGACGCCCTCAAGCAGGAAGTCGCGGCGCTGCAGACCGGTCTCACCGGCGAGCTCCGGTTGGGTGTGGTGCCGGCGGCCTCGACCACCGTTGCGCTGCTCACGGATCCGTTCTGCGCCGCGCATCCGCTGGTCCGGGTTCGGCTCGAGATGAATCTGCGTTCCGCGGGGATCATCGAACGCGTTCGCCGGTTCGAACTCGACGTCGGGATCGTCTACCCCGACCAGCAGGACACCGACGAGCTCGTCGTCACCCCGCTGTATCGGGAGCGGCCTGTGCTCATCGCCGGTACCGAATTGCTCACCGGCCGGTCCGGCACGATCGCCTGGTCCGAGGCGGTCGAATTGCCGCTGTGCCTGCTGACACCCGGCATGCGTGGGCGCCGGCTCATCGACCAGGCGCTGCAACGCCAGGGGCTCGAGGTGACGCCGCAGCTGGAGACCGACTCGCTGGCGACTTTGCTCGCCCACGTACGCACGGGCCGGTGGGCAAGCATCGTCCCGCAGCCATGGATCGAAACCCTCGGCCCGCCCGCCGGGGTAGCCAGTCTGCCGCTCGATCAGCCACCCGTCACGGCGCTCATCGCGCTCGTCACCACCAAGGCGGAGCCCGGATCACCCGTCACCCGCGCGCTGCTACAGGTCGCGCGCGAGCGGCCTTATCACCGGTGATCGGCGTGGCCTATCGCGCAGTCGGAAACTCGTCTTGGACACCTGCGTCGTCGACCTCCGAGACTGGGATTGGTTGTCCTAGAGGGAGGATTCTCAATGGCCAAGTGCGTGATGGTGCTCTACCCCGATCCGGTCGGCGGGTACCCGCCCAGCTACGCCCGCGACGGCATCCCCGCGATCGCGGGCTATCCCGACGGCAGCACCGTGCCCACCCCCTCAAAGGTCGACTTCACGCCCGGGGAGCTGCTCGGCTGCGTCTCGGGCGCGCTGGGTCTGCGGAAGTTCCTTGAAGACAGCGGCCACCAGCTGGTGGTGACGTCGGACAAGGAGGGACCCGATTCCGAATTCGAGCGTGAACTGTCCGACGCGGATATCGTTATCTCCCAACCGTTTTGGCCCGCCTACCTCACCGAGGAGCGCATCGCGAAGGCTCCGCGGCTCAAGCTGGCGCTGACCGCGGGAATCGGCTCGGACCACGTGGACCTCAAGGCGGCCAAAGAGCGCGGGATCACCGTGGCCGAGGTGACGTACAGCAACAGCATCAGCGTCGCGGAGCACACGGTGATGCAGATTCTGGCGCTGGTGCGCAACTTCCTCCCGTCGCATCGCTGGGCCGCCGAAGGCGGCTGGAACATCGCCGACTGTGCCGAGCGCGCCTACGACCTGGAGGGCATGGACGTCGGGCTGATCGCCGCCGGCCGCATCGGGCGGGCGGTACTGCGCCGACTGGCGCCGTTCGACGTCAACCTGCACTACACCGACACACGCCGGCTTGCACCGGAGGTGGAGAGGGAACTGAACGTGACGTTTCACCCCGACGTGGCGTCGCTGGTGAAGTCCGTCGACGTCGTGTCCATCCACTCGCCCCTCTACGAGGACACCCGCCGGATGTTCGACGAGAGGCTGCTGGCCACGATGCGGCGCGGCTCATACATCGTCAACACCGCGCGCGGCGAGGAGACCGTGCCGGACGCCATCGCCGCCGCGCTGACGAGCGGTCAACTCGCCGGCTACGCCGGTGACGTGTGGTACCCGCAGCCGCCGCCGGCCGACCACCCATGGCGCACCATGCCGAACAACGCGATGACACCGCATGTTTCGGGCACCACGCTGTCCGCCCAGGCGCGCTACGCCGCGGGAACCCGTGAGATCTTGGAGTGCTTTTTCGCGGGGACGCCCATCCGTCCCGAGTACCTGATCGTCGAGGGTGGGAAGCTCGCGGGCACGGGAGCGCTGTCCTATCAGAGGTAGCCGGGGCCCTCAGGGCTTCGGAGAGGTCGCCTCCTGCAGCCTCATCGGCGCGACGTACCCGCCCGCCGGGGTGCGATGCCACCACGCCCGGTCGCGCCGCAGCTCCGCCGGTGTGGTGAACCGGTACTCGTAGAGCTGCGCGCGCACATATCGGGGCGGGGCGTCGGGAAAGGGGTTGTGCCGCAACAGGCGCAGTGTCGGACGGTCGTTGCGCAGCAGCCGCTGCAGCAGCGGCCGCAGCCACGGCTGGGCATAGCCGGGGGAGATGGCCGCGAACCACATCAGCCAGTCCAGCCGCAGGTGATACGGGGCCCACTGGCGGGGCAGCCGGCCCACCGCACCCGGTTTGCCCTTGAATTCGTATTCCTGCCAGACGGTCTGGCCGGTGATCTTGGCGTCCGCGGTCCCCTCGATCACCACCTCCCGCCGCACCCGGCCGATGCTGCCGAAGGCGCCGTAGGTGTTGACCAGGTGAAACGGGTTGAAGGACATGTTCATCCGCTGGCGCGCGGACAGCATGTTGCGCACCGGCCAGTAGCTCAGGAACAACACGGCCACGGCGAACGCCAGCACCAGGGCGGTGAACCACACCGGCGGCGAAGCCGGCACCGGATGCCCGGGCAGGGGCAGCAGCGCGCCCCAGGAGGAGTCGTCGATCGTGCTGCACGCCAACAGGATCGTGACCCAGTTGAGCCAGGCGAAGTTGCCCGAGGCCACCAGCCACAGCTGCGTGACGACGACGACCGCCGCGGCGAGGCCGGCCACCGGCTGCGGTGCGAACAACCCGAAAGGCACGACGAGCTGGGCGAAGTGGTTGCCGGCCACCTCGACGCGGTGCAGCGGCTTGGGCAGGTGGTGGAAGAACCAGCTGAACGGACCGGGCATCGGCTGCGTCTCGTGGTGGTAGTACAGGCACGTCAGGTCCCGCCAGCACTCGTCGCCCCGCATCTTGATCAGCCCGGCCCCGAACTCGACCCGGAACAACAGCAGGCGGGCCATCCACAACGTCAGCACCGGCGGGGCCACGCGGTCGTTGCCGAGGAAGATCACCAGAAAGCCGGCCTCCAGCAGCAGCGACTCCCAGCCGAACGAGTACCAGGCCTGCCCGACGTTGACGATCGACAGGTAGAGGACCCACAGCGTCAGCCACAGCAGCATCGCGGCCCACAGCGGCGCGAGGTCGGCCGCGCCGGCGACGAGGGCGGACGCCAGCGCCGCACCGAACCAGGAGACCCCGGCGAACACCCGATCGGAGTAGGCCAGATGAAAGACGCTGGGCGCGGTCCAGAACGACCTGCTGGCCAGGTACCGTGGCACCGGCAGTATTCCGTGCTCCCCGATGAGGGCGCGAAACTGCAGGGCGGCCCCCAGGAACGCCAACAGGTAGACGGCCGCGGTGCCGCGCACGAGCACCAGTCTGCCCAGCCAGTATTCGGGTGCGGACAACCAGCCCATGGCCATGACTCCTCACACGGTGGCGGTCACGCCCACCGGCATATCCAGTGAAGCAGCCGGTAAACCGGCAGCCAAGACCCGAGCCGGGCTATTCGGTGCGCTCGTCGCGGGCCCGGCGCGCCCGCCCGGGCAGCACGACCGCGGAAGCCGCGACCGCGGCGAGCGAGATCAGCGCCGGCAGTTGCACAGTCGCCGAATGCCCGGCGTAGAAGTCGACGGACCGCCACGGATGCCGGGACAGCACCGCCCCGGCCAGGATCAGCCCGCCCGCGCTCAGAGCAACCATGACCGCGTCGGCGTTGCGGTGCCGCAGCGCATACCGCAGCGCGAACGCGGCACCGGCCACGACCACCCCCGCGGCGCCGGCTATCACCGCGGCGGCCGCCAGCACCGCGACCGCCGCCCACACGCCGGGCGCCCATGGTGCCGGCGGCGGGTCGCCGTCGCAGCGACGGCGTCGCCACCAGGCGAGCAGGGCCAGCAACGGCAGCAGCGCCAGCCCCAGCACGAGGCCGGCCCGATACTGCGCGTTCGAGGCGAACGTCAGCGTGATGGTGCCGGGATCGCCCGCGGGCACCACCCAGCCCTGCTGCCATCCGTTGACGGCCACCGGCGTCAGCCGGACCCCGGCGGCGGTGCGCGCCACCCAGCCGGGGTTGACGCTCTCGGGAACGACCAGCACCCGGGGCCGCGGCGACGCCGGCGCGCGCACCTCGCGGTGATCGGAGCTCCACGCTCCGGTCGCCGCGGGCGTGGCGGCGCCGGAACCGACGGGCAGCTCGGTCGTCCCGGCAGCCGCCAGCTGGGCCCCGTCCACCACGAACGCGGCGCCCGGGCTGATCAGCAGCTCCTGCCGGCCGGCCGGCAGCGCGATCGGGTCGCGTTCGCAGGGCAGCGCGGGTACGGGGTCACCGGCCAGCAGTGCGCCCGCGGTGGTCCGGATCGAGGTGTGCACGAATCGGCCGGCGACCGCGATGACGGGGCCGTGGTCGCAGTCGACGGCGACCTCCCGCGACCGGTTGCGGGCGGCGTCGGCGGGCGCGATCGGCCTGCCGTCGGCGCCGAGGACCGTGATCTCGGCCAGCCCCGGGGGTTTGAGCTGGTCGAATCCCAGCGCGTTGCGGTCGATGACGTCCTGCCAGTGCAGCAGGCTGACGGTGACGGTGCCGGTGACGCGTGGGTGCAGCGAAACCGTCTGGGCCCCGTCGGCTTTCACCTCTCGGACCTGGGGGCCGTCGCCCAGGTTGACGGCCACCAGCGTCGGGCGCGCCGGTAGCGCCGCGCCGCTGGGCACCACGCGCAGCCCGGTCACCTCGGTGGGCCGCGGCAGGGTGAGGGTCAGCGTCGGCGGGACTTTGTGCTGCACCAGCCGCTGCGGCGCCGTCCACGCGGTGGCCGGGTCGCCGTCGGTGGCCGCGTACGCGGAGCCCAGGACGTCCACCGTGTCGGCATCGCCCTGTGCCCGAGTGGTATTCGGCTCGGCGATCAGATCGGCCAGCTTGGGTCCCTGCCGGGGCCGCACCCACACCGTCGGGGTCACCGACGTCGGCTTCGGCACGGCCAGGGTGCGGCTGACGGTGACCGGCTCCTCGGCCACCAGCGCCATCGACGCCGCGCAGCGCACGCTGTCCGGCGCCGGGGCGCATCCCGGCCGGCCGAGCAGTTCCGGGCCCAGGTCCCAGCCCGCGACGGCCGCGCCCGGCGGCGGCGCCGGAACCAGAGCGGTGTGGCGCAGGTCGACGGGATGGGCGAAGCCCGACGCGTCGTACTGGGTGATCGACAGCTCGGTGATGCCGAACTGCACGCCGGAGGACCCGTTGTCGGTGCCGGCCGCGGTGATCCGCACCCACGGGGTCTCGCCGTAGGGCAGTGCGGCGGTGAGCGGCTCGCCGGCCTTGTCGAATCGCAACGTGGTGCTGCCGGTGGCGGTTTCGACCAGGATGCGGCGCACCTGGGCGCCGACGGCGGTCGGGCTGGGCGTCACGGTGATGACCGCGTTGGTCAGCGGATGGTCGAAGTCGACCTGGAACCACTGCCCGACGGCGGCCTGCAATCCGTTGGACACCCAGGCGGTCGCCGGGTCGCCGTCGACCGCGGCGGCGGGGGAGGTGGCCGGGGCGACGTCGGGCATCGCCGTGGCGTCCGACGAGGAACTGGACACGGTGACGCGGCCGCCGGTCCAGGCGCCGTACACCACTTCGGCGCCGGGCGCCGGGTAGTCGGGCACCCGGTTGAAGGTGTGCCGGGTGTCGCCGGCCGCCCTTACGGCCGAGGAGTGCTGGTCCACCCGGCCGTAGTCGGTTTCGCGGGCCACCGGGGTGTCGGTGACGGTCACGAGCGGTGTCGGCAGGCCGGCGCGCCGGGCGTCCGCGGTCATCAGCACCGGGCCCAGTGCGGGCTGTCCCCGCAGCCGCCGGCGCTCGTCGAGGCGCAGCAGCACCTCGGGCCCGCCGTCGACGCGGCCCAGCCCGTCGGTGTCGGCGAAGTAGGGCGCGCCGGGGTCGCCGGCCACCTCCACCCGGTAGATCTCGACCGCGGGATAGCGCGGCCGCAGTCCGCTGTCGGCGACGAAGCCCGCCACGGAGCCGGGGCCCACCGGCGCGCCGAACTGCGCCACCTTCGCCAGGCGCGGCGACCCCTCGACGGCGCGGTGCACCAGGATGGGGCGCGCCGAGCGCGAGGTGTCGGGATCCAGGTCGTTGCGCAGCACCAGATACGAAATGCCCTGGCGCGCAAGGGTGTCGGCGAGTCCGGCCGACGGACGCCCGGCGGCGAACAGGCGTTGCACCGAATCCAGCGCCCGGATGGTTTGCGGCGGCGTCAGCGGGATGGAGTCGCGCACCCCCCACGGGCTGTCGCCGAGCACCTGCAACGGCTCGTCGTGGCTGGTGCCCCACACCTGGGTGGCAAACGGCGCCCCGGGCACCACGAGCACGCGCCCGGGCCGCGGCGTCCCGGTGTTGTGCTCGTCGAGCCACGCGGCGGCGTCCTGCCAGTAGCGCGGTATCGCGGTGAACGCGCCGGGCGGGGTCAGCCGGCCGGTCCAGGCCAGCGACGTGCTGACCAGCAGCGCCGTGAACACCACGATCGCGACCGCGACCCGCCTGTCGCGTTCCGGGTGGGCGAACGCCCGCAGCCACACCCGCGCCGGGCTGAAACCGGGAAGGGGCACCCGGCCCAGCAACTGGGCGATGCCCAGCGCCACCGGGATCCGCACGACCGATTCCAGCTTGTGCACGTTGCGCAGCGGCGCGCCGCCGGCGTCCAGGAACGCCTGCACCTGATGCGCCAGGGGCGATCCCAGCCCCCCGCTGTAGCCCGCGGCCATCAGCAGCACACCGACCAGCAGCATCGTCACCAGCCGGCCCCGCGCGGGCATGCCCCCGCCGTTGTCGAAACCGGCCAGCCCGGCCAGCCCGGCCGCCGCGACCAGGCAGGTGCCCAGGATGGCCGCCGACCCGGTCACCAGCGGCGCGCCCGCGGTGGCGCTCGGCGCGACGAACGGGGTCCAGCTGTCGGTGCCGCGCAGGATCTCGGTCAGCGACGACCACTGGGTGGTCACGCCCGAGGATTCGATGAAGTCCAGGAAGGGGGGACTGATGGCGTGCAGCTGGGCCAGCGCCACCACCCACCACAGCACCGCCAGCGTCACCGAGAGCGCCCACCACCCGGTGTAGCGCCACCACAGCCGGTTCGGCCGGTGGCAGGCCCACCAGATCACCGCGGGCAGGCAGCCGGCCAGCGTCGCGATGGCGTTGACCGCACCCATCAACGCGACCGCCAGCCCGGCCTGCCCGGCCAGCGCCCGCACGGACCTGCCGGAGCGACCCCGCAGTGCCAGGATCGTCGGCAGCAGCACCCAGGGCGCCAGCATCATCGGCAGCGTTTCCGACGAGATCGACCCGAGCGTGGTCAGTACCCGCGGCGACAGCGCGAACGCGGCCGCGGCGATCACCCGGGATGCCGGGCTGCCGACGCCCAGCGCCTCGGCGACCCGCAGCAGCCCCCAGAAACCCGCGGCGAGCAGCAGCGCCCACCACAGGCGCTGAGTCGCCCAGCCGGGTATCCCCAGCAGGTGGCCGGCCAGGAAGAAGGTGCCGTGCGGGAACAGGTAGCCGTAGGCCTGGTTCTGCGCCTGGCCGAACGGTAGGTCGCTGTTCCACAGGCTGGTCGCGCGGCCCAGAAACCGCAGGGGGTTGGCGGTCAGGTCGAGTTTGGTGTCGGGGGAGATCCGGCCGGGGGACTGGGCGAACGTCAACGCCAGCGCGAATGCGGCGGCCAAGAGCAGCCACAGCCGGGACAGCGGGGCGGCCGGCGGGGGCGGGACCGGCGCACCGGCCCGCGTCCGCGCCGGGTCAGCTACGGTTGCCGTACTCGACCCGGTTGAGCACTGACGACTGCGGATCGCCCCCGGGAAGTGGCGGCTTCGTGTCCTGCTGCACCATCAACGTCACCCCGAAAGTCGCTGCCGCACCCAGCAACAGACCCACCACCACGCTGGCGGCGGCGGGCGCGACGATCCTGTTCATCGGGGGCTCCTCGGGACGTGCAGACCTAGCGCCAACCTAGCAGACGGGTCGCCTCACGGCCGCGGGCAATCCTGCCCGTGACCACACCGGTCGCCGTACTGCACGACGGCGGGGCGGGCCGGGGCGGGCGGCGCCTGCGCGGGCGCCATGTCGTGGTCCGCCACGGCGAGCGTGACGCCGACGGTCGTGACGGCGCCGATCGAGAGACCCGCCACCATGCTGGCCGCGGCGGCCAGCAGCAGCCTGGTCATTGGTGGCTCCTTGGGTTTCGTCCCTGTGAATCCCCCGTGGAATGCCCCGGGGATCGGGCGTCAAACGTCACGCGGCGCGCCCCGAGACCGGAGCCCCGGACGGGGCCGTGACACCATGTGCCGATGCCTTTTCCGCGCACCCTGGCCGCGCTGGCCGCAGCATCGGTAATGGCGGGCGCGCTGGTGGCGGGCTGCGGCCAGCACGCCGCACGGCCCCCCGCCGCCTCCTCGGGCGCGGCGGCCAAGCCCGCTCCCGCGCCGGCCTGCGGCGACCCCACGGCCCAGCTGTCGACCCGCGACAAGCTGGCGCAGCTGTTGATGGTGGGGGTGAAGAACGCCGACGACGCCCGGGAAGTCGTCGACGGATACCACGTCGGCGGCATCTTCATCGGCAGCTGGACGGACCTGTCGATCTTCCGGGGGCCCCTGGCCGACATCGCCGCGCACGCGGGTCCGCTGCCGCTGGCGGTCAGCGTCGACGAGGAGGGCGGCCGGGTGTCCCGCTTGAGGTCGCTGATCGGGTCGTCCCCCTCACCCCGGGTGCTGGCCCGGACGCAGACCGTCGCGCAGGTACACGACCTGGCTGCCGAGCGTGGCAAGAAGATGCGCGAACTCGGCATCACCGTCGACTTCGCCCCGGTGGTCGACGTCACCGACGCCCCCGACGATTCCGTGATCGGCGACCGCTCGTTCGGCAGCGACCCGAAGACGGTCACCGACTACGCCGGCGCGTACGCGCAGGGCCTGCGCGACGCCGGGTTGCTGCCGGTGCTCAAGCATTTCCCCGGGCACGGGCACGGCTCCGGCGACTCGCATTCGGGTGGGGTGGTGACGCCGCCGCTGAGCGAGCTGCAAACCGCCGACCTGGTGCCCTACCGGACGTTGGTGAAGGCGGCCCCGGTCGCGGTGATGATGGGACACCTGCAGGTTCCCGGGCTGACCGACGGCGTCCCGGCCAGCCTCAGCAGGCCTGCGGTGCAGTTGCTGCGCGACGGCACCGGCTATGGCGGCCCGGCGTTCAACGGCCCGGTGTTCAGCGACGACCTGTCGAGCATGGCCGCGATCTCCGATCGCTACGGCGTCGCCGAGGCGGTACTGCGCAGCCTGCAGGCGGGCACCGACGTCGCGCTGTGGGTCACCACGGCGGAGGTTCCCGCGGTGCTCGACCGGCTCGACAAGGCGGTCGCCGCCGGCGAACTGGCGATGCCGGCAGTCAACGAGTCGGTGGTGCGCGTGGCGGCGATGAAGGGCCGCAGCCGGGCGTGCGGGCGCTGATACTCCGCGAAGTCGTTACTCTTGGTGCATGGCAGGTGGTACCAAGCGGCTGCCGCGTGCCGTGCGCGAGCAGCAGATGCTCGATGCCGCGGTGCAGATGTTCTCGGTCAACGGCTACCACGAGACCTCGATGGACGTCATCGCGGCCGAGGCGCGGATCTCCAAGCCGATGCTCTACCTGTACTACGGCTCCAAGGAAGACCTGTTCGGGGCGTGCCTGAACCGCGAGTTGAGCAGGTTCATCGACGCGGTGCGCGCCGACATCGACTTCACGCAGAGCCCCAGGGACCTGATGCGCAACACCATCGGGTCGTTCCTGCGCTACATCGACACCAACCGGGCGTCGTGGATCGTGATGTACACGCAGGCCAGCAGCTCGCAGGCGTTCGCCCACATGGTGCGCGACGGGCGCGAGCAGATCATCGAGATGGTGGCGGGCCTGGTGCGCGCCGGCAGCCGCACCCCGCGGTCGGAGACCGAACACCAGATGATGGCCGTGGCGCTGGTGGGCGCCGGTGAGGCGATGGCCACCCGGCTCTCCACCGGCGACATCGACGTCGACGAGGCGGCCGAGCTGATGATCGACCTGTTCTGGCACGGTCTGCGTGGCGCCCCGGAGGATCGCGAGCCTGCGACGGCGCTGCACGACGTCGGCGGTCCGGGCACCTTGTCGGAGTGACCCCTACCTTCGTACGCCGCAACCTGGACTTCTTCTGCGCGGTGATCGCCGTCGGCCTGCTGGCCGGGGTCGCCGGATTGACGACGTCGGCGGTGCTGCGCTTCGTCGAGCACCTGACCTACCACTACACCTTCGGGACGCTGCTGGCCGGGATCACCGGCAGCAGCCCGGTGCGCCGTGCGCTGGGGCCCATGATCGGCGCTGTGGTGGCGGCGGTCGGCTGGTGGCTCCTGCGGCGAAGGACGAAGGTGCCAGAGCTCGCGCAGACCGTAGCCCGCGGGGAGCGGGTACCGCGCCTGACGTGGAGCGTCGACGCCCTGCTGCAAGTCGTGCTGGTCGGTTCCGGTGCCTCCCTCGGCCGGGAGGGGGCTCCGCGCCAGTTCGCGGCCGCCCTCGGCGACGTGGCCCTCGGTTGGCTCAGGAGGCTACCCGCAAGCGACCGGCAGATCCTGCTGGCGTGCGCGGCCGGGGCCGGGCTCGGCGCGGTCTACGCCGTTCCGCTGGCCGGCGCGCTGTTCTCGGTGCGCATCGTCCTGAAGACCTGGCGGTTGCGGGCGCTGGGGACGGCTTTGATCACCTCCAGCCTCGCCGTCGCGGTCGGTTCGCTCATCACCAAGGACCGCCCCGTGCTGAACTGGCCCAACCTGGGGCTGGCACCGGTGCTGACCGGGCATGCGCTGCTGCTGGCCCCAGTGGCGCTTGCGGTGGGACTGGCGTTCGACCGGCTGATGGCGGCCGCCCGCCCGGCGCGCCAGCTGCGGACGTGGGTGCTGGTTCCTGCGCTCGCGGCCGCCGGGCTGGTGATGGGCGTCTTGTCGCACTGGTGGCCCGAGCTGCCCGGCAACGGGCGCAGCATCCTGACCGTCAGCCTGGCCAGCGGTATGACGCTGTCGGGGGCCGCGTTGCTCCTCGTCCTCAAACCGCTGCTGACCGCGCTGTTCCTGCGCGCCGGCGGTGCCGGCGGCATGCTGACGCCGTCGCTGGCCACCGGTGCGGCGGCCGGGTCGCTGATGGCGCTTGTCATCGACTGGGCACTCGGGACCCATCTGCATTTGCCGACGGTCTCGCTGGCCGGCGCCGCGGGGGTGCTCGCCGTCACCCAGGGGTCGCCGCTGTGGGCTGCGGTCTTCGTCTGGGAACTCGCCGAGCCCCCGCTGTGGCTGTTTCAGATCTTCCTGGTCACCGCGGTCGGCGCGCACCTGCTCAAAGTTGTCGCGTCGGTTCGCGATACGCCCCCGCCGACGCCATACCCGCGCACCCGCTGAAAGCAGTTACAGCGCGCGGACGGTCCCCGTCAGGTACGGGTAGTTCTTGGCGACGTTGCGCAGCTCCAGGTCCCAGCCCGCGGCGCCGGTGTCGCATTCCCGGACGTAAAGGCCCGCGGTGGCCGGCAGTACCAGCGGCTTGCCGAACCGCACCGAATACCGCACCGCATCGGGCAGCCGTGCCTCGATGTTCGCCAATACCGCCGCGGCACTGAACATCCCGTGCGCGATGACCGTGGGGAAACCGAACAGCCTGGCGGCGATCGGGTTGGTGTGGATCGGGTTGTGATCGCCGGCGACGGCGGCGTAGCGGCGGATCTGTCCCGGTGTCACCCGCAGCAGCGCGCTGGGCGGCGGCAGCTTCGGCGGCTTCTGCGGCGGCGGCTTCGGTTCGTCCGACAGGCTCGTGCGCTGCTGGTGCAGAAACGTCGTCACCTGGTGCCACGCGTCGTCGTTGCCGACGCTGACGTCGGTCACCAGGTCGACCAGCAGGCCTTTGCGGTGTTCGCGCAGGTTCTCCGCGCGCACCCGCACCCCGACCGTGTCGGTCACCGCGATCGGCCGGTAGGCGGTGATGTGGTTCTCGGTGTGCACCGCTCCCATCGCCGCGAACGGAAAGTCGAAACCGGTCACCAGCGACATCACCGCGGGGAAGGTCAACGCGAACGGGTAGGTCAGCGGCACGTGGTTGCCGTAGCGCAGGCCGGTGAGCGACGCGTAGGCGGCGACGTTGGCGTGGTCGATGGGCACCTCCTCGACCGTGACCGTGCGGGTCGGCAGCTGGTCCGAACGGGCCACCAGCGGGAGGGCCCCGGCCGCTGCGCGCAGCATGTTCAGCATGCCGCTCGGCTGATTCATCGTGTTCTCCCGGGAGTTGTGGTCACGCGCCCAGCATGGCCTGGCCGCAGACGCGGATGACGTTGCCGGTCACCGCGTTGGAGGCCGGGTTGGCGAAGTAGGCGATGGTCTCGGCGACGTCGACCGGCTGGCCGCCCTGCAGCAGCGAGTTCATCCGCCGGCCCACCTCGCGGGTCATCAGCGGGATGGCCTCGGTCATCTTGGTCTCGATGAAGCCGGGTGCGACGGCGTTGATCGTGATGCCCTTCTCGTAGAGTCCCGGTGCCAGGGCCTGGGTCAGGCCGATCATCCCGGCCTTGGTGGTGGCGTAGTTGGTCTGCCCGCGGTTGCCCGCGATGCCTGCCATCGAGGACAGGCCGATCACCCGGCCGCCCGCGCCAATGCTGCCGTTGCCGACCAGCCCCTCGGTGAGCCGCAGCGGGGCGAGCAGGTTGACCGCCAGCACGGCGTCCCAGCGGGCGTCGTCCATGTTGGCCAGCAGCTTGTCGCGGGTGATGCCGGCGTTGTTGACCAGGACGTCGGCGTGGCCGCCGTAGTGGTCGCGCAGGTGCTGGGTGATCCTGTCGACGGCGTCCTCGGCGGTGACGTCGAGCGCCAGCGCGGTGCCCCCCACCCGGCTCGCGACCTCGGCCAGAGACTCGGCGGCCGACTCCACGTCGACCGCGACGACGCGCGCGCCGTCGCGGGCGAACACCTCGGCGATGGTCGCGCCGATGCCGCGGGCGGCGCCGGTCACGATGGCGACCTTGCCATCCAGCGGGCGGTCCCAGTCGCCCGGCGCGGTGGAGTCGGCCTCCCCGATGTAGAACACCTGGCCGTCCACGTACGCCGACTTGCCCGACAGGATGAAGCGCAGGGTCGATTCCAGGCCCGTCGCGGCCGGCTTGGCGTGCGGCGACAGGTACACCAGCGCCGCGGTGGCGCCGTGGCGCAACTCCTTGCCCAGCGAGCGGGTGAAGCCCTCCAGGGCGCGCTGCGCGATCTGTTCGTCGGTGCCGGCGGCCGCGTTGGGCGTGGTGCCGACGACCACGACGCGCGACGAGTGCCCGAGGTTGCGCAGCACCGGGGTGAAGAACTCGTACAGTCCGCGAAGCCCGTCCGGCGCCGTGATGCCGGTGGCGTCGAAGACGAGGCCGCCGAACTTGTCGGCCCAGCGGCCGCCGATGTTGTTGCCGACCACCTCGTAGTCCTCGGCCAGTGCCGCGCGCATCGGCTCGACCACCCGGCCTTCCCCGCCGATCAGCAGCGATCCGGCCAGGGGCGGGTCGCCGGGTGAGTACCGGCGCAGCGTCTCGGGCTGGGGGAGCCCGAGCTGTTTTGCCAGGAACGATCCGGGGCCGGAGTTGACCACCTGTGACAACAGATCGGACGAAAGCTTGGGAGCCACTGCACTGCCTTCCATTTCCTCGGGGGTCGGTAGTTTCGATTCCTATAGGGCCAACGGTATCGATGCTGAACTTACTTCAGAGTAAGAACAGCCGGTAGTATGGCCCCCGACGACCCACACCGACATACCGGAGATGATCGTGGCCCCTGCAGAGGCAAACAACCAGCCTGCCCGGACGAGCGCTCAGACCAGGCGACGCGTCGCCGTGCTGGGTGGCAACCGGATCCCCTTCGCCCGCTCGGACGGCGCCTACGCCGAGGCGTCCAACCAGGACATGTTCACCGCGGCCCTGGACGGCTTGGTGGACCGGTTCGGCCTGGCCGGCGAGCGGCTGGGCGTGGTGGTCGGCGGCGCAGTCCTCAAACACAGCCGCGACTTCAACCTGACGCGCGAGAGCGTGCTGGGTTCCGAGCTGTCGTCGTACACGCCCGCGTTCGACATCCAGCAGGCCTGCGGAACCGGCCTGCAGGCGGCCATCGCCGCGGCCGACGGGATCGCGTCGGGCCGCTACGAGGTGGCCGCCGCCGGCGGGGTGGATACCACCTCCGACCCGCCGATCGGGTTTGGCGACGACCTGCGCCGCACCCTGCTGCGGCTGCGCCGGGCCGCGTCGCACGTCGAGCGGCTCAAGCTGGTCGGCAAGCTGCCAGCCACCCTCGGCGTCGAGATTCCGGCCAACAAGGAGCCGCGCACCGGGATGTCGATGGGTGAGCACGCGGCCGTCACCGCCAAGCAGATGGGCATCACACGCGTCGACCAGGACGAGTTGGCCGCCGCCAGTCATCGCAACATGGCCGCCGCCTACGACCGGGGCTTCTTCGACGACCTGGTCACGCCGTTTTTGGGGCTCTACCGCGACGACAACCTGCGTCCGGACTCCAGCGCGGAGAAGCTGGCCAGGCTGAAGCCGGTCTTCGGGGTCAAGGCCGGTGACGCGACGATGACGGCCGGCAACTCGACACCGCTGACCGACGGGGCGTCCGTGGCCCTGCTGGCCTCCGAGGACTGGGCGAGCAGCCATTCCCGGGCGCCGCTGGCCTACTTGGTGGACGCGGAGACCGCCGCGGTGGACTACGTCAACGGACGTGACGGCCTGCTCATGGCGCCGACCTACGCGGTGCCGCGGCTGCTGGCGCGAAACGGTCTGAGCCTGCAGGACTTCGATTTCTACGAGATCCACGAGGCATTCGCGTCGGTGGTGCTGGCGCACCTGCAGGCGTGGGAATCCGAGGACTACTGCAAGGAACGGCTGGGCCTCGACGCCGCGCTGGGTTCGATCGACCGGTCCAAGCTGAACGTCAACGGTTCGTCGCTGGCCGCCGGCCACCCCTTCGCGGCCACCGGCGGCCGGATTCTCGCCCAGGCGGCCAAGCAGGTCGCTGAGAAGAAGGCGGAGCGAAAAGGCAGTGGCACCGTCCGGGCGCTGATCTCGATCTGTGCCGCCGGTGGTCAGGGCGTCGCGGCGATCCTGGAGTCCTGATGGCACCCGGCCCAACGGAAATGACATGGGTCACACCCGGTTAGTCGCCCCGACGCCGGGTAACCCAAAAGTCCGGAAGCCCCGTGTTGTGGTCTGACCCCCCGACCCCGACGGCAATACGGGGCATCCCTTAATCTGCCGCCCGTCGGGCGTGACGGGCGCGCGAAATGGACCGCCGCTGGAAAGAGGGGATCCAGCGGCGGTCTTTTCGCGTCTCGGTGCCCGTCAGAAGGCGGCTTCGTCGAGCTCCATGATGTCGTTGTCCAGCGTCTCGATCACCTCGCGGGTGGCGGCCAGCATCGGCAGGAAGTTCTTTGCGAAGAAGGACGCGACCGCGACCTTGCCCTCGTAGAACGAGCGGTCCTCGCCGGTGGCGCCCGCGTCGAGCGCGGCCACGGCCACCGCGGCCTGACGCTGCAACAACCAGCCGATGACCAGGTCGCCGACGCTCATCAGGAAGCGCACCGACCCCAGTCCGACCTTGTACAGGCTCGTGACGTCCTCCTGGGCGGCCATCAGGTAGCCGGTCAGCGCGCCGGCCATCGCCTCGACGTCGGCCAGCGCCCTGGCCAACAGCTCGCGCTCGGACTTCAGCCGCCCGTTGCCTGACTCGCTGTCCACGAACTCCCGGATCTGGCCCGACACGTGGGCCAGCGCCACGCCCTTGTCGCGGACGATCTTGCGGAAGAAGAAGTCCTGCGCCTGGATGGCGGTCGTGCCTTCGTAGAGCGAGTCGATCTTGGAGTCCCGGATGTACTGCTCGATCGGGTAGTCCTGCAGGAAGCCGGACCCGCCCAGGGTCTGCAGGCTCTCGGTCAGCTTCGCGTACGCCTGCTCGGAGCCCACGCCCTTGACCACCGGAAGCATCAAATCGTTGACCTTGACGGCAAGGTCGGCGTCGACCCCGTGCAGCGCTCGGGCGACCGCGGCATCCTGATAGGTCGCGGTGAACAGGTACAGCGCCCGCAGCCCCTCGGCGTAGGCCTTCTGGGTCATCAGCGACCGGCGCACGTCCGGGTGGTGCGTGATGGTCACTCGCGGCGCGGTCTTGTCGGTCATCTGGGTCATGTCGGCGCCCTGCACCCGCGACTTGGCGTATTCCAGCGCGTTGAGGTAGCCGGTCGACAGGGTCGCGATGGCCTTGGTGCCGACCATCATCCGGGCCATCTCGATGACCTCGAACATCTGCGCGATACCGTTGTGCACCTCGCCGACCAGCCAGCCCTTGGCGGGCACGTCGTGCTGGCCGAACGACAACTCACAGGTCGCCGATACCTTCAGGCCCATCTTGTGCTCGACGTTGGTCACGAACACGCCGTTGCGCTCACCCGGTTCGCCGGTCTCGAAGTCGAACAGGAACTTGGGCACCATGAACAGGGACAGTCCCTTGGTGCCGGGACCGGCGCCCTCGGGGCGGGCCAGCACCAGGTGGACGATGTTCTCGAACAGGTCGTCGGAGTCGGCGGAGGTGATGAATCGCTTCACGCCCTCGATGTGCCAGGACCCGTCGTCCTGCCGAACGGCCTTGGTGCGGCCGGCGCCCACGTCCGAACCGGCGTCCGGCTCGGTGAGCACCATGGTCGCGCCCCACCCGCGCTCCGCGCACAGCACCGCCCACTTCTTCTGCTCCTCGGTACCGAGGTGGTAGATGATGTTGGCGAATCCGGCACCGCCGGCATACATCCACACCGCCGGGTTCGCGCCGAGGATGTGCTCGTGCAGCGCCCACACCAGCGCCTTGGGCATCGGCATGCCGCCCAGCGCCTCGTCGATGCCGGCCTTGTCCCACCCCGCTTCCAGGAGGGCCCGGACGGACTGCTTGAAGGATTCCGGCAGCGACACGGCATGGGTCTTCGGGTCGAACACCGGCGGGTTGCGGTCTCCGTCGGCGAACGACTCGGCGACGGGCCCCTCGGCCAACCGGCTCATCTCCGTCAACATCTCGCGGGCGGTCTCGGCGTCCAGGTCGCCGTACTCGCCCGCCCCTAAAGCCTTGTCAACGCCCAGCACGTCGAACAGGTTGAACACCTGGTCGCGAACGTTGCTCTTGTAGTGGCTCACTACGGTCCTCCTCGTTGAGACTGCCACACAGTGGTTGGGTACTAGGTCTAAGTTACCCACCAGTAACTCAGCTAAAATATCTCCGCCGGACAGCTCCACGCAAGTCGGTGTGAGCTAAATTTCACAATCTAATCAACCAACCGGTTGGGCTGCGCGGTGTTCCCGACTGTCGGGGGACCCGTCCCGTCGCCCGTCGGCCGGCCGGCGGCTCTAGTAGGGTCGGGCGTGAAGTCGTCCGTCGATCCCGAGCGAAGGCCGATGAACTCGAACAACAAGCTGACCCCCACCTCGCTGCGCGAGGCGTTCGGCCATTTCCCGTGCGGAGTGGTCGCCATCGCCGCCCAGGTCGACGGCACCCGGGTGGGCTTGGCGGCCAGCACCTTCGTGCCGGTTTCGCTGGAACCGCCGCTGGTCTCGTTCTGTGTGCAGAACACCTCGACCACCTGGCCCAAACTGCAGAGCGTGCCGATGTTGGGCATCAGCGTGCTGGGCGAGGCCCACGACGAGGCCGCGCGCACCCTGGCCGCCAAGACCGGCGACAGGTTCGCCGGCCTGGAAACGGTGTCCAACGATTCCGGCGCGGTGTTCATCAAGGGCACCGGCCTGTGGCTGGAGAGCGCGGTCGAGCAACTGGTCCCGGCCGGTGACCACACCATCGTGGTGCTGCGCGTCAACGAGGTGACCGTGGACGCCGAGGTGGCGCCCATCGTGTTCCACCGCAGCGGCTTCCGGCGCCTGGGCGCCTAAAGCCAAAGCCTCAGCGGCGGAACAGCTTGTTACCCAGCCAGACGATCGGGTCGTACTTGCGGTCGGCGACGCGCTCCTTCATCGGGATCAGCGCGTTGTCGGTGATCTTGATGTTCTCCGGGCACACCTCGGTGCAGCACTTGGTGATGTTGCAGTAGCCCAGGCCGTGCTCTTCCTGCGCGTCGTTGCGCCGGTCCCGGGTGTCCAGTGGATGCATCTCGAGCTCGGCGATGCGCATCAGGAAGCGCGGTCCGGCGAACGCCTTCTTGTTCTCCTCGTGGTCGCGGATCACGTGGCAGACGTTCTGGCACAGGAAGCACTCGATGCACTTCCGGAATTCCTGGGAGCGCGCCACGTCGGCTTGGGCCATCCGGTACTCGCCGGGCCGCAGATCCTTCGGCGGCGCGAAAGACGGTATCTCGCGGGCCTTCTCGTAGTTGAACGACACGTCGGTCACCAGGTCGCGCAGGACGGGGAAGGTCCGCAGCGGCGTCACGGTGACCACCTCGTCCTCGGCGAACGTGGACATCCGGGTCATGCACATCAGCCGCGGCTTGCCGTTGATCTCGGCGGAGCAGGAGCCGCACTTGCCGGCCTTGCAGTTCCAGCGCACCGCGAGGTCGGGTGTCTGGGTCTGCTGCAGGCGGTGGATGACGTCGAGCACCACCTCGCCCTCGTTGACCTCGACTGTGAAGTCCTGCAGCGCGCCGCCGGCCTCGTCCCCACGCCACACCCGCAGGGTCGCGTCGTAGCTCATTTGCCTCTCCGTCCCGGATGCTCGGCCAGTTCGTCGTCGGTGAAGTATTTCTCCAGCTCGGAGAGCTCGAAGAGCTCCAGCAGGTCGGCACGCATCGGCACCTGATCCTCACGGGTGACCGTGGTGCCGGGGATCACGTCGTCGCCGTCCGTTGCCGCGCGGCAGACCAGCAACACCTTGCGCCACGACGAGTCCATCGACGGGTGGTCGTCGCGGGTGTGCCCGCCGCGGCTCTCGGTGCGCTCCAGCGCGGCCTTGGCGACGCATTCGCTGACCAGCAGCATGTTGCGCAGGTCGATGGCCAGGTTCCAGCCGGGGTTGTACCGGCGTTCACCCTCGACGTGGATGTTCTTGAACCGGGCCCGCAGCTTGTCGAGACGGTCCAGGGCCTCGCTGATCTCGTCCGCGTTGCGGATGATGCCGACCAGGTCGTTCATCGACTGCTGCAGCTCGTGCTGCAGGGTGTAGGGGTTCTCCGCCGCGGCCTTGTCGGCGGGGCCCTCGAACGGGGCCACCGCCCGCTTGGCGGCCGCGTCGAGCGCCTCCGGGGCGATCGTCGGCCGGCTGCTCAGCGCGCGCACGTAGTCGGCCGCGCCCAGGCCCGCCCGCCGGCCGAAGACGAGCAGGTCCGACAGCGAGTTGCCGCCCAGCCGGTTGGAGCCGTGCATGCCGCCCGAGCACTCCCCGGCGGCGAACAGGCCCGCGACCGTGGCCGCACCGGTGTCCGCGTCGACCTCGATCCCGCCCATCACGTAGTGGCAGGTTGGTCCGACCTCCATCGGCTCCTTGGTGATGTCCACGCCGGCCAGCTCCATGAACTGGTGATACATCGACGGCAGCCGCCGCTTGATCTGCTCGGGGGTCAGGCGGGACGCGATGTCCAGGTAGACCCCGCCGTGCGGGCTACCGCGGCCGGCCTTGACCTCGGAGTTGATGGCGCGCGCCACCTCGTCGCGGGGCAGCAGGTCGGGGGTGCGACGGGCGGAGTCGTTGTCCTTGAGCCATTGGTCCGCCTCCTGCTCGCTCTCGGCGTACTGGCCCTTGAAGACCGGGGGGATGTAGTCGAACATGAAGCGCTTGCCGTCGGAGTTCTTCAGCACCCCGCCGTCGCCGCGCACGCCCTCGGTGACCAGGATCCCCTTGACGCTCGGCGGCCACACCATGCCCGTCGGGTGGAACTGGACGAACTCCATGTTGATCAGCGACGCGCCGGCCCGCAGCGCCAGGGCGTGCCCGTCGCCGGTGTACTCCCAGGAGTTGGACGTCACCTTGAACGACTTGCCGATCCCGCCGGTGGCCATGACGATCGCGGGGGCCTCGAACACGATGAAGCGGCCGCTCTCGCGCCAGTAGCCGAACGCGCCGGCGATCCGGTCGCCGTCCTTGAGCAG
>NZ_JBYCLG010000085.1:0-11061 GCF_057473785.1 Mycobacterium sp. TH-M103 | reverse complement strand
CGAGGTCACCCCGGAGAAGTCGTTCGTCGACGACCTGGACATCGACTCGCTGTCGATGGTCGAGATCGCCGTGCAGACCGAGGACAAGTACGGCGTGAAGATCCCCGACGAGGACCTCGCCGGTCTGCGTACCGTCGGTGACGTCGTCTCCTACATCCAGAAGCTCGAGGAAGAGAACCCCGAGGCCGCCGAGGCGCTGCGGGCCAAGCTCGAGTCGGAGAACCCCGAGGCCGTGGCCAACGTCCAGGCGAGGATGGAAGCGGACAGCAAGTGACCAAGCCTTCCACTGCTAATGGCGGTTACCCCAGCGTTGTGGTGACCGCCGTCACGGCGACGACTTCCATCGCGCCGGACATCGAAGGCACGTGGAAGGGTCTGTTGGCTGGCGAGAGCGGCATCCGCGTGCTCGAGGACGAGTTCGTCACGAAGTGGGATTTGCCCGTCAAGATCGGCGGCCACCTCAAGGAGCCGGTCGATGCCCAGATGGGCAGGCTGGACATGCGGCGCATGTCGTATGTCCAGCGCATGGGCAAGTTGCTGAGCGGACGCCTGTGGGAGTCCGCCGGCAACCCCGAGCTCGACCCCGACCGGTTCTCCGTCGTGGTCGGCACCGGCCTGGGCGGCGCGGAGCGGATCGTCGAGAGCTATGACCTGATGAACGAGGGCGGCCCCCGCAAGGTGTCCCCGCTCGCCGTTCAGATGATCATGCCCAACGGCGCCGCGGCGACCGTGGGGCTGCAGCTCGGGGCCCGCGCCGGGGTGATGACCCCGGTGTCGGCCTGCTCGTCGGGCTCCGAGGCGATCGCCCACGCGTGGCGCCAGATCGTCATGGGCGACGCGGACGTCGCCGTCTGCGGCGGCGTCGAGGGCCCCATCGAGGCGCTGCCGATCGCGGCGTTCTCGATGATGCGGGCCATGTCGACCCGCAACGACGAGCCCGAGCGTGCCTCGCGTCCGTTCGACAAGGACCGCGACGGCTTCGTCTTCGGCGAGGCCGGGGCGCTCATGCTGATCGAGACCGAAGAGCACGCCAAGGCCCGCGGCGCCAAGCCGCTGGCCCGGCTGCTCGGTGCCGGCATCACCTCGGACGCCTTCCACATGGTGGCGCCCGCGGCTGACGGCGTACGCGCCGGCCGGGCGATGACCCGGTCGATGGAGCTGGCGGGCTTGTCCCCCAAAGACATCGACCACGTCAACGCGCATGGCACCGCGACCCCGATCGGGGATGCCGCGGAGGCCAACGCCCTGCGGGTCGCCGGCTGCGAGCATGCGGCGGTCTATGCGCCCAAGTCGGCGCTGGGTCACTCCATCGGCGCGGTCGGTGCCCTCGAGTCGATTCTCACGGTATTGAGCCTTCGGGACGGCGTGATACCCCCAACCCTCAACTACGAGACCCCCGATCCCGAGATCGACCTGGATGTTGTCGCGGGCGAACCTCGCTATGGCGAGTTCCGTTACGCGATCAACAACTCCTTCGGGTTCGGCGGTCACAACGTGGCGCTCGCGTTCGGACGCTACTGAAACTGAATGGTGGTGACCCGCTTCACCCGGCCTCGCCGGGATTGTGATCACCACCAAGCACGAAAGGAAAGTTCGCAGGACCCATGACCGAGCTGGTTACCGGGAAAGCATTTCCCAATGTGGTCGTCACCGGAGTTGCCATGACGACCGCGCTGGCGCCTGACGCCGAGACCACGTGGAAGCTGTTGCAGGACAGCCAAAGTGGTATTCGCACGCTCGAGGACCCCTTTGTCGAGGAGTTCAACCTGCCCGTGCGCATCGGCGGGCACCTCGTAGAGGAGTTCGACAGCCAGCTGACCCGTGTCGAGTTGCGCCGCACGGGTTATCTGCAGAGGATGTCCACCATCCTGGGCCGCCGGGTGTGGGAGAACACCGGCAACCCGGAGGTCGACACCAACCGCTTGGCCGTCTCCATCGGCACCGGTCTGGGGTCGTCGGAGGAGATGGTCTTCAGTTACGACGACATGCGGGCCCGCGGCATCAAAGCGGTCTCGCCGTTGGGCGTGCAGAAGTACATGCCCAATGGTGCGGCCGCGGCGGTCGGCCTTGAGCGGCACGCCAAGGCCGGCGTGATGACGCCGGTGTCGGCGTGTGCGTCCGGGTGCGAGGCCATCGCGCGCGCCTGGCAGCAGATCGTGCTCGGCGAGGCCGACATGGCGATCTGCGGCGGCGTGGAGACCAGGATCGAGGCCGTGCCGATCGCGGCGTTCGCCGCGATGCGCATCGTGATGTCGACCAACAACGACGACCCGCCCGGGGCCTGCCGCCCCTTCGACCGCGACCGCGACGGCTTCGTGTTCGGCGAGGCCGGCGCGCTCATGACGATCGAGACCGAGGAACACGCCAAGGCGCGCGGAGCCAACATCCTGGCCCGCATCATGGGCGCCAGCATCACCTCCGACGGGTTCCACATGGTCGCCCCCGACCCCAACGGGGAACGCGCCGGGCACGCGATGACCCGGGCCATCCAACTGGCGGGCCTGACCCCCGCCGACATCGACCACGTCAACGCCCACGCCACCGGCACCCAGGTCGGCGACCTGGCCGAGAGCAAGGCCATCAACAACGCCCTGGGCAGCAGCAACCACGCTGCGGTGTATGCGCCCAAGGCCGCGCTGGGCCACTCGGTCGGCGCCGTGGGCGCCGTCGAGTCGATCCTGACCGTGCTCGCGCTGCGTGACCAGATCGTGCCCCCGACGCTGAACCTGGAAAACCTCGACCCCGAGATCGACCTGGACGTGGTGGCCGGCAAACCCCGGCCCGGCGAATACAACTACGCCATCAACAACTCGTTCGGGTTCGGCGGACACAACGTCGCGATCACGTTCGGGCGGTACTGACCTCCCTCGACGCATCACCGGAACAGGAGAAACGCGATGACAATCACGGCCCCCGAGGCGATTGGCGAGTCGCTCGACCCCCGCGACCCGCTGCTGCGTCTGAGCACGTTCTTCGACGACGGCAGCGTGCAGTTGCTGCACGAACGTGACCGCTCGGGCGTGCTCGCCGCCGCGGGGACCGTGAACGGCGTCCGCACCATCGGCTTCTGCACCGACGGCACCGTCATGGGCGGCGCGATGGGTGTCGAGGGCTGCGCGCACATCGTCAACGCCTACGACACCGCCATCGAGGAGCAGAGCCCGATCGTGGGCATCTGGCACTCCGGCGGGGCGCGGCTGGCCGAGGGCGTGCGGGCGCTGCACGGGGTCGGCCAGGTGTTCGAGGCCATGATCCGGGCGTCGGGCTACATCCCGCAGGTCTCGGTGGTCGTCGGCTTCGCCGCCGGCGGTGCCGCCTACGGGCCCGCGCTCACCGACGTCATCGTGATGGCGCCGGAGAGCCGGGTGTTCGTCACCGGGCCCGACGTGGTGCGCAGCGTCACCGGCGAGGACGTCGACATGGCCTCGCTCGGCGGACCGGACACCCACCACAAGAAGTCCGGGGTGTGCCACATCGTCGCCGACGACGAGCTCGACGCCTACGAGCGCGGCCGCCGGCTCGTCGGGTTGTTCTGCCAGCAGGGCCATTTCGACCGCGGCAGCGCCGAGGCCGGGGACACCGACATCAAGGCGTTGCTGCCCGAATCGCCCCGGCGGGCCTACGACGTGCACCCGATCGTGGCCGCCGTGCTGGATGCGGACACGCCGTTCGACGAGTTCCAGGCCAAGTGGGCGCCCTCGATGGTGGTCGGGCTGGGCCGGTTGTCGGGCCGCACCGTCGGCGTGCTGGCCAATAACCCGCTGCGCCTCGGCGGCTGCCTGAATTCCGAAAGCGCCGAGAAGGCAGCGCGTTTCGTGCGCCTGTGCGATGCGTTCGGCATTCCACTCGTGGTGATCGTCGACGTGCCCGGCTACCTGCCGGGGGTCGACCAGGAGTGGGGCGGCGTGGTGCGCCGCGGCGCCAAGCTGCTCCACGCGTTCGGCGAGGCCACGGTGCCGCGCGTCACGCTGGTCACCCGCAAGATCTACGGCGGGGCCTACATCGCGATGAACTCCCGCTCGCTGGGCGCCACCAAGGTGTTCGCCTGGCCCGACGCCGAGGTCGCGGTGATGGGCGCCAAAGCCGCGGTGGGGATCCTGCACAAGCGCAAGCTGGCCGCCGCGCCCGAGCACGAACGCGAGGCGCTGCACAACCAGTTGGCCGACGAGCACGAGCGGATCGCCGGCGGGGTGGACAGCGCCATCGAGATCGGCGTGGTCGACGAGAAGATCGACCCGTCGCACACCCGCAGCAAGCTCACCGAGGCGCTCGCCCAGGCACCGGCACGGCGTGGCCGCCACAAGAACATCCCGCTGTAGGTCACCTCTTTACCGCGAGCAGACGCAGAGTGTTATCCCCAGCGGTGACTGGCCCGGGCGCGGCAGCCTGCGCATGATCGCGCGGTGCACACCGACACGCTCGAGGTCCTCGCTGAAGCCGGTGGGTTTGCGACAACCGCACAACTGTTGAGGGTCGTGAACCGTCGGCAACTCGACGTTCAAGTCAAGACCGGCGGACTTGTCCGCGTATGGTATGGCATCTACGCCGCCCAGGAACCCAAATCTGTTGGGGCGCTTGGCAGCACTCGACGTCTTTATGGGTGGGCATGCGGTTGCCTGCCTGGGCACCGCCGCCGCGCTGCACGGGTTCGACACGGAAAACACGACTACCGTCCACGTTCTCGATCCGGGGGTACGGATGCGTCCGACGGTCGGTCTGATGGTCCACACCAACGCAAGGGTGCAGCGCTGCAGCGGGTGGCGGACCGTCTGGCGACCACGCCCGCATGGACCGCCGTGGAAGTCGCACGGCAGTTGCGACGTCCACGACTGGCGACACTCGATGCGGTGTTGCGCTCAATGGGGTTCACCCACGATGACATTGCCCGCGCTCTCGCTGAGCAGCGAGGTCGGCGAGGCATCGTCGCTGTGCGCGCCCTTCTGCCGCTCGCCGACGGGCGGGCGGAGTCGGCGATGGAAAGCGAGGCCCGACTCGTCATGATCGACGGCGGGCTGCCGCGTCCGGAGCTCCAGTACCTGATTCGTGGCCGCGACGACGAGATGTGGCGCGTCGACTTTGCATGGCCGCAGGCACATGTGGCCGCCGAATACGAAAGCATCGCCTGGCATGCTGGGCGGAACGAGATGCTGCGCGACAAAAGGAGGCTGGCAAGCCTGCAAGAGGTTGGCTGGACGGTCATCCCCATCGTCGCCGATGACGTACGGCGCGCACCCGACCGCGTGGTCACTCGGATCGCGGGCCACCTCAACCGCGCACGCATACCCGGCTGAGTACGGCGAGCAGACGCAGAATCGCAAACGGAAAGCCTTCCGCGTGCGATTCTGCGTCTGCTCAGCCACCCGGGGTCACCGGGCTCACGACGACCTTGACGGTGTCGGCACCGGCGTCTGAGGCGATGACGAGTTGGGCGGCGTCAGGGGCCGAGACGACCTGCCCGCCGGTGACCGCCACCGTATACCCGCCGGGGAACTCCACCTGCGGCACCGAGATGGTGGTATTCGAACCGGCGGCGAAGTCGCCGAGACCGTCGGCCTTGGCAGTCGAGTAGGTGAAGTCGAAGACCCCGTTGACGAACGACCACGACTCCGGCGTGCCCGAAATCACCTGCGGGTACGGCTGCGAAAGGGTGTCCAGCGTGGCGGTATTGACGTTGGCACCGGTCAACGGCTCGGAGAGGTTGTTGATCAACCATTCCGTGCTGGGCGAGCCGGTGATGTCGTTCTGCCCGGTGAGGGCCCACTCCGCCCACCCCACCAGGTTCTTGTCGGCAACCCCCATCACGGCAGCGATGTTCGACTGGACGTTGGTCGCCCCGAATTCGGTCATCAATGCCGGGATGCCCTGGCCGTGCGCGTACTGCACGGCGTTCGTCGCGATCTGACCGATGTCGGGAATGCACCCCACGGGGCCCAGCATGAACTGGCAGTAGTCGTGGAACGACAGGGCGGTGTTCGGGACGTCGACCGTGCCCAGGTGGACGGGCGAGCCGAATTCGGCGGTGATGCTGGGATCGTAGAAGATCGTGGTGTTCGGGTCGACGGCCCGGATCGCCATCGCCGTCTGGTCATAGAACGGCGTCAGCTGTTGCTGCTCGAAGAACGGGTCGCCCAGCACCGCCAGCGGCCACTGCGCGCCCGGCTCCGGCTCGTTCATGATTTCGATTCCGGCCACATCCGGGTTGCCGTTGAAGTTGTTTGCCACATACTCCGCCATCTGGGCGTAGTTGTCCTCCAGACCGATGCCGTTGGGGGCAGCGGCGTTGGACCAGAACGCATCCCAGGCATGCAACTCGGCCGGGTCGAGAAATTCGTTGGCCGGGAAAGGTAGCTGCGGGTTGGGCAGCCCGCCGGTCTGGGTCGCCCACACCGGCATTCCCTCGCCGCCGAACGTGCTGCTGTAGGCGTCCTGGTGCAGGTCGATGATCGTGTAGATGCCGTTGTTGCCCAGGGTCTTCACCGTCTGGTCGATCGAGTCGAGATAGGCGGCGTTGTACACACCGGGCTCCGGTTCCAGGTCGGACCAGATGATGCCCAGCCGCACCACGTTGTAGCCGTGGTCGGCCAAATACTGCGCATCGGCATTGTCGAAGCCCAGCGCGGACGGCTCACCGGGGGGGAGCTTGTCGACGAGGTTGAACCCGTGCAGTTCGACGACCTGGCCGTCGCTGTTGGTCAGCCACACCCCGGTGGTCCCGATCGTCAGCAGGTCGCTGTTGGCTATCTGAGACGAGGTGATGCCGCCCGGAGCGGTGACGCCGCCCGTGGAGACGCCGGTCAGAGTGCCGAAATCACCGACCATCCCGTGCGCACCGAACAGACCGCCGTTACCACCGGCGCCGCCCAGCGCGGGTAATACCGTCGAGGACACATCCGCCCCGCTGTTGCCGCCCGCGCCGCCGCCACCGCCGCTGGCGAACAACCCGAAAGCGCTGCCGCCATCGCCTCCGGCACCGCCGGCGGCACCGGTACCACCGTCACCACCGGCGCCACCAAGACCGCCGAAACCGGCCAGCCAGTCCGCACCGGCCCCGCCCGCGCCACCGGGACCACCGGCCCCACCGGCGGCACCCGCGCCGCCCTCGCCCCCGACGCCGCCGTTACCGATCAACAAGCCCCCGGCGCCCCCGACACCACCGATCCCGCCGGCCCCACCGTTGACGCCGGCCACACCGTCGGCGCCCAAGCCGCCCGGACCGCCATCACCGATCAGCAATCCGCCGGCCCCGCCGGCCCCACCGGCACCGCCGTCCACGCCGGCCCCGCCGAGACCGCCATTACCGATGAGCCCGGCAGAACCGCCGGCCGCCCCGATGCCGTGATCGACACCGGCCACGCCGGAAGCCCCGGCGCCCCCGTTCCCGAACAGGAACCCGCCGTCGCCGAGATTGCCGAACTGCCCCGAGCCGCCGAACACCGAATCGTTGGGCCCGCTGAATCCGTTGACGCCGTTACCGATCAGGTCCCGCCCGAACAAGAAGACCGTCGGCCCGTTGACGGCCGGATCCACCGTCTGGCCCACCGGGCCGGTGAGGTAATCCTGACCCGCCGCATTCAACGCGACATCGAGCTGATTGCTCACCTCGACCAACGTCGAATTCAGTTGCGCCCCAGCGGCCGTCGCGTCCGCAGTCGCCACACCGAGATCAGCGGTCAGCACACCGGCGTCGACCGCGCCGGCATCCAGGGCACCCGCTACTCCCGTACCGACCGCATTCACCAACGGATCGATGATCAGATCCAGGACATCGGCACGCGCCGAGGGCATTCCCACCCCCGGGGTCATCGCCGCCACCGCCAACGCACCCGTTACCGCCCCAACGCCGGCCACCCGGACCGCGCCCCGCCGCCGAGCATTCACCACACACCTCCGTGACGTCGCAGCAACCCACACCACAGTGCGTACTCACAGCCAGATGCAATCAGATTCACCGAAACACAATTCGGCGCACAAATCCACCAGTTTCTGATTCGATCCGGGCCGATCGGCGTCGCGATCTCTAGTCGCCGGCGAACCAGGCGGTCTGCACCCGGTGGGTGCTGACCGGTGCCGGCGACGACGGCTCCGGGGCCTGGTCGGGCCCCACCTTGACCGTCCACACCGGCAGCGAGCGGTCGATCGGATAGGTGTCCGGCGGGGCCAGCACGGTCAGCCCCGGACGATCGCCGCACCCGTAGAAGGCCTGCAGGTCGTCGGAGCGGTGCCCCCACGCGCCGCCGTTGCGCGCCCGGCAGTGGGTGCCGTCGTCGAGCAGCAGGGCCATCGGCGTCGGCAGGGCCGGCGGATTCACCGGCGCCAGCGGGGCGCGCGACCGGATCCGGTGCAGCTCCTTGGCCCAGGGGTCGTTCAGGCACAACAGGTCCCGGCCCGAGGCCGGCCAGCAGACGTCGGCGGCGTAGTAGGCCGGCCAGCAACGGTAGCTGTTCTTGCCGACGGCGGCCGGCGACGGCTCGGTGCAGTCCGCCTGGTCGGGAACGGCCCCGCCGCCGGTGATTTCGTGATAGCCGTTGACCGGCCGGCCCCCGGCATCGACGGCGACGACGTCGACGGTCCGGGTTGCCGGGCCGCCGGTCGCCGACGGTGAGGACGGAGCCGGGCCCGGGCCGGCCGCGTGCGTGGAACATCCGGCGACCACCAGTGCGGCGGCCAGCACCACCGGGAATCTCAGCATGCCAAAAACTCCTCGGCCACCCCGACGACGCGCTCGCGGTCGGCGTCCACCAGGCCGATCCGGGTCCGCCGGTCCACGATGTCGCCGACCGTCAGGGCGCATTCGTGGGTGACCGCGTACTCGAACTCGGCGCGGGTCACGTCGATTCCCTCGGCGACGGGGTCGAGCGGCCGCTCGCAGCCGGCGGCGGCCACGACGTTGGCCGCCTCGGCGCCGTAGCGCGCCACCAGCGAGGGCGGCAACCCGGCGACCGGCCCGCAAGGCGGGCCGGGATTGGTCGGTGCGCCGATCAGCGGCAGCTCACGGGTCCGGCACGGCCCGGCGCGCAGGCCGCGCAACTCCACCGCACGGTCCACGACATCCTCTGCCATGTAACGGTATTCGGTCAACTTGCCGCCGATCACGCTGATGACCCCGGACGGTGATTCGACCACGGCGTGCTCGCGCGACACGTCGGCGGTGCGTCCCTCGCCGGTGTCGATCAGGGGCCGCAGCCCGGCGTAGGCGCCGATCACGTCGGACTGCCCGACGGCGGTCCCCAGCGCCGTGTTGACGGTGTCCAGCAGGAACGCGATCTCCCGCGCGGACGGCTCTGGCACGTCGGGGATCGGGCCGGGAGCGGCTTCGTCGGTCAGCCCGAGATAGACGCGGCCCAGCTGCTCGGGCATGGCGAAGACGAACCGGTTCAGCTCGCCGGGGATCGGGATGGTCAGCGCCGCAACGGGATTCCCAAAGGCGGCCGCGCCGAACACCAGGTGGGTGCCGCGGCTGGGCCGCAGCCGCAGCGACCCGTCGATCTCCCCCGCCCACACCCCGGCCGCGTTGACCACCGCGGCCGCCGACACGTCGAACGACTGCCCCGAGCGCCCGTCGGTCAACCGCACCGAGGCGCCGGTGACCTCGGAGGCCGCCACGTAGGTCAGGATCCGGGCGCCGTGCTGCGCGGCTGTGCGTGCGACCGCGGCGACCAGCCGGGCGTCGTCGATCAGCTGCCCGTCGTAGGCCAGCAGGCCGCCGTCGAGCCCGTCTTGCCGCACGGTGGGGGCCAGCTCCACCACCTGACGCGCCGCCACCCGCCGCGAGCGGGGCAGCGTGGCGGCCGGTGTCCGGGCCGCCATCCGCAGCACGTCGCCGGCGAGAAAGCCGGCCCGCACCAACGCGCGCTGGCCGCGACCCATCGACGGCAGCAGCGGAACGAGCTGCGGCATCGCGCGGACCAGATGAGGGGCGTTGCGGGTCATCAGGATGCCGCGTTCCAGCGCGCTGCGCCGGGCGATGCCCACATTGCCGGTCGCCAGGTAGCGCAGGCCGCCGTGCACCAGCTTGGAGCTCCAGCGGCTGGTGCCGAACGCGAGGTCGTGCTTTTCCACCAGCACCACGCGCAGGCCGCGCGACGCCGCGTCCAGGGCCACGCCCGCCCCGGTGATGCCGCCGCCGATCACCAGGACGTCCAGCGCCGCACCCTCGGCCAGCGCGCTCAGGTCGGCCGCGCGCCGGGCCGCGTTCAGCGCCGTCACGACAGGTATCCGTTCAGCGCGTGGGCGAGTTCGGTTGCCAGCGCGTCGGTGCCGAGGATCGGGTGCACGATCTGCGCGGACTGGATCGTCGACTGGGCGATCAGCAACACCATGGTGGCCAGCTGGACGGGATCGCCCGCGCGGACGCTGCCGTGGCGCTGGGCGGTCCGCAGCCGGTCGGCGAGGGTGTCGATCAGCATGCGCTGGCTGGTTCCCAGCCGCTCGGTGATGTAGGTGGGCGCGAGCTCCGAGTGCAGCACCGACATGACCAGCCGGTCGCGACGCAGCAGGTCGGCCGCCGTCACGATCTGGCGCACCAGGGACTCCCGGTCCTCGCCGAGCAGCGGCGCCTCGCGCATCGCGTCGGTGACGCGCCGGGTCAGCAGGTCGGCGACGATCGACCTGGTGTCCGGCCAGCGCCGGTACACGGTCGGCCGGCTCACGCCCGCGCGCCGCGCGATCTCGGCCAGCGTCACCCGGTCGACGCCGAAATCGACGACGCAACTGGCCGCCGCGGCCAGGATCCGCTCCCCGGTATCCGACGCAGCATTACTGGTTGACAACATCTGTAATACTGTAACGCATGGTGCAACCCGAGGAACTCCTGCCGCCGATGAAATGGAACGCGTGGGGGGATCCCGATGCGGCCACGCCGCTGTCCGGCGGCATCCGGGCGCTGCTGACCCAGGCCGTGGGCCTCGCGGATCCCGGCCGGCCCGAACTCGACCCCGACCAGGTGAACCTGCGCCCGTCGGCCCTGGCGCAGGCCGACGTCGACGCGCTGGCCGCCATCGTCGGCGCCGACCACTGCCGCACCGCGCACCGCGACCGGCTGCTGCACGCCGGCGGCAAGTC
>NZ_JBYCLG010000084.1:0-4641 GCF_057473785.1 Mycobacterium sp. TH-M103 | reverse complement strand
CGACAGCAAACTCGCCCAGGTGCTCTACCACGACTGGGAAGCCGAAACCTACGACGAGAAGTGGTCGATCTCCTACGACCAGCGCTGCGTCGACTACGCCCGCGGCCGGTTCGACGCCATCGTGCCCGACCAGGTCGCCCGCGAGCTCCCCTACGATCGCGCCCTGGAATTGGGTTGTGGCACAGGCTTTTTCCTGCTCAACCTGATCCAGTCCGGGGTGGCCCGCCGCGGCTCGGTCACCGACCTGTCGCCCGGCATGGTCAAGGTCGCCACCCGCAACGGGCAGGCGCTAGGCCTGGACATCGACGGCCGGGTCGCCGACGCCGAGGGCATCCCCTACGACGACGACACGTTCGACCTGGTGGTCGGGCACGCCGTGCTGCACCACATCCCCGACGTCGAACTCTCGCTGCGGGAGGTGTTGCGGGTGCTGCGGCCGGGCGGCCGGTTCGTGTTCGCCGGCGAGCCGACCAGCGCCGGCGACGTCTACGCACGCACCCTGTCCACGCTGACCTGGCGGGTCGCCACCACCGTGACCAAATTGCCGGGTCTGGGTGGCTGGCGGCGGCCGCAGGCCGAGCTCGACGAGTCCTCGCGCGTCGCCGCGCTGGAGGCCATCGTCGACCTGCACACGTTCACACCGGAGCAGCTGGAGCGCATGGCGCGCAACGCCGGGGCCGCCGCGGTGCGCACCGCCAGCGAGGAGTTCACCGCCGCGATGCTGGGCTGGCCGATCCGCACTTTCGAGGCGTCGGTGCCGCCCGGGCGCCTGGGCTGGGGCTGGGCACGGTTCGCGTTCACCAGCTGGAAGGCGTTGAGCTGGGTGGACGCCGGCGTCTGGCGGCACGTGGTGCCGAAGGCCTGGTTCTACAACGTGATGATCACCGGGGTCAAACCCTCCTGAGCCAGCTCGCCTTCGGCCCCGAGGACGTCAGCTACCTGGCCTCGCCCCCGGGCGTCTCGGCGCTGGCAGCGGTCGCCGAACTCGAGCTGACCGATGTCACCCGCATCGCCGACATCGCCGCGGTGCGAGCCCGGTTCGCCGACCGGGCCGCGGTGCTGGTCGAGACGACGCTGTTGCGCCGGCGCGCCGCAGACAAGCTCGGGTCGTTGGGCCCGCAGGTGTCGCAGTGGCTGTTCACCGACGAGGCGTTACAGCAGGCGACCGCGGCGGCGGTGGCCCTGCACCGGGCCGCGCGCCTGGGCCGGGCCGGGTTACCGGTGCACGACGCGACCTGTTCGGTCGGCACCGAACTGGCGGCGCTGCACCGCTCGGGCGTGCGCGCGCTCGGCAGCGACATCGACCCGGTGCGGGTCGCGATGGCACGCCACAACGTGGGAGCGACGACCGTGCTCTGCCGCGCCGACGCGCTGCACCCGGTGACCCGCGACACGGTCGTCCTCGTCGACCCGGCGCGCCGCGAAGGCGGCCGCCGGCGGCTGCGCCCCGAGGACTACCGGCCCGCGCTGGACCGGCTGATCGACACCTACCGCGAGCGGCACCTCGTCGTGAAGTGCGGTCCGGGCATGGATTTCGACGCGCTGCGACGCCGCGGGTTCGACGGCGAGATCGAGGTGACGTCGTACCGGGGTGCGGTCCGGGAGGCGTGCCTGTGGTCGGCCGGGCTGGCCGGAGCGGGTGTGCGCCGCCGCGCGAGCATCCTCGACGGGGCCTCGCCGGGCGAACAGGTCACCGACGCCGAGCCCGACGACTGCGGTGTGGGGCCGCCCGGACGATGGATCGTCGACCCCGACGGCGCGGTGGTGCGGGCCGGGCTGGTGCGGCACTACGGCGCCCGCCACGGTCTGTGGCAGCTCGACCCCGACATCGCCTACCTGTCCGGCGATCGGCTGCCGCCGGGGGTGCGGGGGTTCGAGGTGCTCGACGAGGTGGCCTTCGACGAGCGCCGGCTGCGCCAGGTGCTGGCGGCGCAGGACTGCGGGGCCCTCGAGATCCTGGTCCGCGGGGTGCGCGTGGACCCCGACGCGCTGCGGCGGCGGCTCCGGCTGCGCGGTGGCCTGCCGCTGTCGGTGGTCATCACCCGGATCGGCGCCGGGGCCGCGGGGCGGGCGACGGCGTTCGTCTGCCGCCCGTCGCGATAACGCCAGGTACGCTGACGGCGGTCATTCTTCCAGGCGTCCTGCCTGTTCAGTTTGCGAGGATAATTCGACGATGCGTTCCCTGATCGTGGCCGCGGTGCTGGCACCGGCGGTGCTGCTGGGCTGGCCGGGCCCGTCATCGGCCTGGGCCGCGCCGTCGGCGTGCGCCGGCCTGGGCGGCGTTGTGGAGGTCACCCAGATGTGCCGGGTGCACGTCACGACGCCGACCTACATCCTCGACTTGACGTTTCCGGTGGACTACCCCGATCAGCAGGCGCTGACCGACTACATCACCAGGAACCGCGACGGGTTCGTCAATGTGGCGCAGAGTTCGGGTTCGCGTAACCAGCCCTACCAGCTGGAGGCCACCAGCGAACAGCACAGTTCCGGCCAGCCGCCGCACGCCACCCGCAGCGTGGTGCTCAAGTTCTTCGAGGACCTCGGGGCGCACCCGTCCAACTGGTACAAGGCCTTCAACTACAACCTGGGCACCAAGAAACCCATCACCTTCGACACCCTGTTCGCGCCCGGCCCCGCGCCGCTGGACGCCATCTTCCCGATCGTGCAGCGCGACCTGGAACGCCAGAGTCCCTTCGGGGCGACCATCCTGCCCTCGACCGGCACGGACCCCTCGCACTACCAGAACTTCGCCATCACCGACGACGCGCTGATCTTCTACTTCGCACCGGGTGAGATGCTGCCACCGTTCTCCGGCCCCGTGCAGGCCCAGGTGCCCCGCAACGCCATCCCGCCGCTGGCGCTGTAGCTGCTAGGCCGGGCCGAAGCCGTACACCTGGCCGTCGCTGGTGGCGGCCACCACCCGGCGGTCCTTGCCGACCGCGACCCCGACCGGGTATCCGGTGGCCGCGGGCAGCGGGTAGCTGTTCGTGGTGCGGCCGTTGCCGGGATCGAACACCAGCAGCGACAAGCCGGGCGCCTCGCCCTGCGGCGGGCCGGCGACCACGGTGTAGCCGACGCCGCCGGCCAGGCTCGACGACGACAGGGGGGTGAGGTCGTCGCGGCGCCAGATTTGCTCGGCGTGGTCACCGGCGTCGGTGAAGGCGGCCAGCCGGGTGTCGGGGCCGCCGCCGGACACGATCAGCCCCTGCGGGCTCACCGCGGGGGGGGTCTGCGCCAGGAATCCCAGCGGCACCGACCACTTCGCCTTCCCGTCGGCGGTGCTCAGGGCCCACAACCGCTCGTCGCGGCCGTTGACGTAGGCCGTCGAGCCGTCGGCGGAGAGCACCGGGCTGGCGATGACGCCGCCGCCCACCGCGTCGCTCGTCCAGTCGCGGGAGAGCTGCCCGGCGCGGAACTTCAGGCCGACGAGCTGCGCGGCCGGCGCGTCCGGCTGCCAGACGCCGAGCACGATCGTTCCGTTGGCCGGCGCGAAGGCGGGGGCCGCCGCGACCGGGCAGCCCGGCCGGGCCGGTGCGCAGTCCGCCAGCCCGCGCGTCGCATCGGTCGGGTCGACGCCGTCCACCAGGTCCAGCGGGCTACCGACCATCTCGCCGCGGTGGGTGTCGAAGACCAGCACCTGTCCGAGGTGGGTGACGACCAGCAGGTGGCCGTGCCCCAGGAAGCGCGGGGTGGTCGGCATCCCGATCACCGGCTTGCGCCACCGCGTCCACTGCGTCACCGGGAAGGAGACGATGGCGCCCGGCTGGCCGACGTAGAGGTTGTCGAAGCCGTCGAACAACGGGCCCGCGAAGCCGCCGCCCTGGACGAGCCGCACGCACCAGCGCTGCCGGCCGTGGTCGTCGTTCTGCCACTCCATCAGCGAGCAGCCGGCCGGCGTCTGCGCGTTCAGCGCGAGATAGCTGCGTGCGCTGAGCGCCGGACCGGCCGCCAGCGAGCCCTTGACCGCACGCGTCCACTGCAACGACAGCCTGGTGGCCCCGCTCGTGGTGGTGTAGCTGCTGTTGGCGGCGTCGCCGTACTGGGCGGGCCAGCCCTGCGCCGGTGCCGCGTCGACCCACGAATCGGTGTTGCCGCATCCGCCCAGCCCCACCGAGGCGACGGCCGCCAGCACCGCAGCCGGCCAGCGCCTGAGCCCAGGCAGGAGATGTCGGGCAAGCACCTCGGTTTCCCAGATCCTTCCGCAACGGCGTTCGGCACGAGCAGCGAACGAGTACAGGTGAGGGTAACCCGCGTCGGCACGCGGGTGCCGGATTGCCCGGCTCCGCGGCCGGCCGACTCCGCCATCCGGCTATGCTGTCCGGCCATGACGTCCATGTGGGGTGCCCCGGTCCATCGCCGCTGGCGTGGATCACGGTTGCGGGACCCACGCCAAGCCCGGTTCCTCACGCTGGCCTCGCTGAGGTGGGTGCTGGCCAACCGCGCCTACACCCCGTGGTACCTGGTGCGCTACTGGCGGCTGCTGAAGTTCAAGCTGGCCAACCCGCACATCATCACCCGCGGCATGGTGTTCCTAGGCAAGAACATCGAGATCCACGCGACACCGGAGTTGGCGCAGCTCGAGATCGGCCGCTGGGTGCACATCGGGGACAAGAACACCATCCGCGCCCACGAGGGCTCGCT
>NZ_JBYCLG010000083.1:0-12756 GCF_057473785.1 Mycobacterium sp. TH-M103 | reverse complement strand
CCGGCGAGATCGAGTGGGCCAAGGCCTCGCTGATCGGCCCCGAGGAGTACCCGGGCGCGGTGGCCGCCGCGGGCCGCGACACCCCGCTGGACGCCGCGCAGGTGGCGGCCGTGTACGCCGCCTACGAGGCGCTCAAGGTCCGCGACGAGACGGTCACGCTGCTCGATTTCGACGACCTGCTGCTGCACACCGCGGCGGCGATCGAGAACGACGCGGCCGTGGCCGAGGAGTTCCGCGACCGCTACCGCTGCTTCGTCGTCGATGAGTACCAGGACGTCACCCCGCTGCAGCAGCGGGTGCTGTCGGCCTGGCTGGGCGAGCGGGACGACCTGACCGTCGTCGGCGACGCCAACCAGACCATCTACTCGTTCACCGGGGCCTCGCCCCGCTTCCTCCTCGACTTCTCGCGGCGCTTTCCCGACGCCACGGTGGTGCGCCTGGAGCGTGACTACCGCTCGACCCCGCAGGTGGTGTCGCTGGCCAACCAAGTGATCGCCGCGGCCCGCGGCCGGGTCGCCGGCAGCAAGCTGCAGCTGACCGGTCAGCGCGCACCCGGCCCGGCCCCGTCGTTCCGCGAGCATCCCGACGAGCCCGCCGAGGCCGCCGCGGTCGCGGCGTCCATCTCGCGGCTGATCGAGGCCGGCACCGCCCCCGGCGAGATCGCCGTGCTGTACCGGGTCAACGCGCAGTCCGAGGTCTACGAGGAGGCGCTGACCGAGGCGGGCATCGCCTACCAGGTCCGCGGCGGCGAGGGGTTCTTCAACCGCCAGGAGGTCAAGCAGTCGCTGCTGGCGTTGCAGCGCGCGGCCGAACGCGGCTCCGAGGGCCCCCTGCCCGAGGTGGTGCGCGCCGTCCTGGATCCGCTGGGCCTGAGCGCCGAACCGCCGGCCGGCAGCAAGGCGCGGGACCGGTGGGACGCGCTGAACGCGCTGGCCGCGCTGGTCGACGACGAAGTGGCGCAGCGCCCGGAGCTGACGCTTCCGGCCCTGTTCGCCGAGCTCCGGACCCGCGCCGACGCGCGGCACCCGCCGCCGGTCCAGGGGGTCACGCTGGCCTCGCTGCACGCAGCCAAGGGTCTCGAGTGGGACGCGGTGTTCCTGGTCGGCCTGGCCGACGGCACGCTGCCGATCTCGCACGCGTTGGCGCGCGGGCCCGACAGCGAGGCCGTCGAGGAGGAGCGCCGGCTCCTGTACGTCGGCATCACCAGGGCGCGGGTGCATCTGGCGCTCAGCTGGGCGCTGGCGCGCAGCCCGGGCGGGCGTCAGGGCCGCAAGCCGTCGCGGTTCCTTAACGGCATCGCGCCGCAGGCCCGCGCCGACGCCGCTGCGCCGGCCAAGTCGCGGCGCGCCAAGGCGACGCCGACCCGCTGCCGGATCTGCAACAACAACCTGACCACCCCGGCGGCCGTCATGCTCTCGCGCTGCGAGACCTGTGCCGCCGACGTCGACGAGGACCTGTTGCTGCGGCTCAAGGCCTGGCGGCTGGACACCGCCAAGGAACAGAACGTGCCCGCCTACGTCGTCTTCACCGACAACACGCTGATCGCGATCGCCGAACTGCGGCCGGCGGACGAGGCGGCCCTGATCGCGATCCCCGGCATCGGCGCGCGCAAGCTCGAACAGTACGGACCCGACGTGCTGGCCATGGTGCGCGGCGGCTGACGGCCGAACCCGCAGCTAGAAAATCGATTGCGGTCGGTGCCGGCGGCCGTTTACCCTCAGTCAGGCACGACGAGAGGAGGGCGGCCGCGATGCTGACCATGCGTACCCTGCATGCCGCCCACGCCGCCGCGCCGGCGGCCCGGGGCAAGCAAGCCAAGCACCGCGCCGCCGCCGCGACTCGCCCGTCCGTGCACCGGGGTTCTCCCTAACCAGACCCCATCCCCTCGAGGCCACGGACCCGCAGTCACCAGGATCCGTGGCCACAGTTTTCTCGACTGTCCGCACTCTGGCCCGGATCACCAGCACCCCGACCAGAAAGCAGGTGAACGGACATGTCGGCAGCGACGGTCCCCAGACGGCCCCGCAGACAATCCCTGCCGTGTCACGCCGGCGATCCCGACCTCTGGTTCGCCGAGACCGCCGCCGACCTCGAGCGCGCCAAGACCCTGTGCGGCAGTTGCCCGCTGCGCCGCGAGTGCCTGGCCGCGGCCCTGGAGCGGGCCGAACCGTGGGGTGTGTGGGGCGGCGAGATCCTGCACCGCGGCGCGGTTGTGAGCTGCAAACGTCCGCGCGGGCGTCCCCGCAAGGATGAGGCCGCCGCCTAGACGACGGCGGTGTCGGGCTCGGCGAAGCCGGGGATCAGTTCCTCCGACAGCGCCTTGATCGGCACATGGGCGTCCAACTGGCACAGGATCGCCGACACCGACGCGATCACGCGCATCGGGATCGCGAGCTTGGGCGGCAGGTCCATCTGCCGAGCCGTCTTGATCTGCGACACCGACCGGTCGATCTGACTGTAGGTCATCTTCTGCAGCCACTTGCGGGTGTAGTGGAAGACGTCGACCTGCACGGGCTCGACGTACTGGCGCAGCATCTCGTCGATGTCGCGCACCGAAACCTGCTGGCCCTTCTGGATGAAGCCGACCTTTTCCATCGTGGGCAGCAGCAGGTCGTAGTTCTTGTCGCGCGCCAGCCGGATCGTCATCCCGAGTTCGATGGGATAGCCGCCGGGCAGCGGGGCGACGGCCCCGAAGTCGATGACGCCCATCCGGTTGTCGGGCAACAACATGAAGTTGCCCGGATGGGCGTCGCCGTGCAGCATGCCCAGCCGGCGCGGCGCGTCGAAGGTGAGTTCGAGTAGCCGGGTGCCGATCAGGTCGCGCTGCTCAGGGGTGCCGTGGCGGATGATCTCCGCCATCGGCAGGCCCTCGATCCACTCCTGGACCACCACCTTGGGGGCGCTGGCCACCACGTGCGGTATCGCGAACCGCGAGTGCCCCTGGTAGGCCTTGGCGAAGGCGCGCTGGTTGTCGGCCTCCAGCCGGTAGTCGAGTTCCATCTCGGTGCGCTCGATCAGTTCGTCGACGACACCCTGGACGTCGGCGCCGGGGGCGAGCTGTTTGACGACGCCGACCATGCGCTGCATGGTCTTGAGGTCGGCGCGCAGCGCCTCGTCGGCGCCGGGGTACTGGATCTTGACGGCCACCTCGCGGCCGTCCGACCACACCGCCTTGTGCACCTGGCCGATGCTGGCCGAGGCCACCGGCGTGTCGTTGAACGAACTGAACCGGTCCCGCCACTTGGTGCCCAGCTGGGCGTCGAGCACCCGGTGAACCTTGTGGGCGGGCAGCGGCGGGGCGTCCTTCTGCAGTTTGGTCAGGGCCTCGCGGTAGGGCTCGCCGTACTCCTCGGGGATCGCGGCTTCCATCACCGAGAGGGCCTGGCCCACTTTCATCGCGCCGCCCTTGAGTTCACCGAGAACGGTGAACAGCTGGTTGGCGGCCTTCTCCATCAGCTCGGCCTGGACCTCGTCCTTGGACTTGCCGGTCAGCCGCTTGCCGAAGCCGAGGGCTGCCCGGCCGGCGAAGCCGACCGGGATGCTGGCCAGCTTCGCGTTGCGCGCAGCACGGCCGCGTTTGATGTCTGCCACACACCTATCATCCACGACGGTCGGTCCCGCGGGGGTGTTGATCTCGCAACAACCCGGCGCCCGGCCGCCGGCGCCGGGCCGTAGGTTGTGCTGTGCAGGCCGCAGTCCCGCGACTGGGCGGCACTCGCATCCGAAGGGTGGACCGGGAAAGTCATGGCAGCAAAGCAGGCGCAGCACGACGCCGCCGAGGCCCTGTTCAGGGCGATCATCGAGGCGCTGGACAAGAACCGCAAAGAAGGGACGTTGACCTCGGCGGCGCTGGACGAGCTCGCCAGGGCGTACGCCTCGGTGGCGACGAACGTGCCGGAGCAGGGACGACTGGGGTAGCCGTCCCGGCCCGCCGCCGCGTCAGCAGGAGCACAGCGGATGCCTGCTCCACTGGCGCGCCACCAGGGCGCCGGCGGCGAGGTCGAATTCCAGCGTGGCGTTCAGCGCCTGCGGCGGGCCGGGGTCGGGTGCCGCCTGCAGGCCGCGGACCGCGGCGATCACGCGGTTGACCTGGCTGAGCGCCAGCGCCGCCGTGGCCAGCAGGGTCGGGCGGTCGGCGACCCCGACGGCGTCGCGCAACTGCGCGGCGATCGCCGGCCACGCCGCGTCTCGGTCGCGGCGGTGCAGGTCCGCGCAGCCCAGGCAGCTGGTCACCCCGGGGATGACCAGCGGCCCGACCAGCCCGATGCCGTCGCGCACGCGCACCGGCAGGTGCGGCACTTTCCGCTTGTGCAGCTCGCGCAGCATGCGCGGGTCGGCGACCAGGTAGTCCGCCAGCACGACCAGATCCACGGCGGCGCCCGACATCGCCGCGTGCGGCTGGCTGCTGTGCGCGATCCGGGCTCCGGAACAGCGCAGCGACTCCACCAGCAGGTCCGACAGGGGCCCCCGGCCGTGCACTCGGATCGTCGCCGTCCGGCCGTCGGGCCGCCGGCATTCGGTGGCGACGCCGGCGCCCACGAGTTGCGCCACCAGGCCGGTCAGCCCGTCGGGATCGTCCAGCCCGCGCTCGAGGGCCTGGCGCTGCAGCTCGGGCAGCGGCGTCGGTGATCGCATGGACAGCAGCAGCTCGGCGAGGTCCGTGGCGGCCAGCCCGGCCGGCGGCTGGATCAGGACGGCGCGGCGGGGGTCCCAGCCCACCTGGACCGCACCATCGGGCCGCAGTAACACCGGCATCGCCGGGTCCAGCGCGTAACGGGCGGAAGCCAGCACCGGGGACATGAGTCGAGACTGTGCCACGCCGGGCGCGGCGGCCCCACTCAGTTGTCCACAGGACCGCCGTCGGCGTCGCTGTCCTTCTCGAACTGGGCGAGCGCCTCGTCGATGCCGCTGGTGTCCCCGCCGATGATCCGGTCGATGAACCCGGCCGGCTCGTCGAGGTCCTCGGCGGAGGGCAACAGGTCCGGGTGCTGCCAGATGGCGTCGCGGGCGTCGGCGCCCACTGCCTGCGTCAGGCGCTCCCACAACGCGGCGGCCTCCCGCAGCTTGCGGGGCCGCAGTTCCAGGCCGACCAGCGTCGCGAACGTCTGCTCGGCCGGGCCGCCGCTGGCCCGGCGGCGGCGCAGCGTCTCCGAGAGCGCGGCCGTGCCCGGGATCCGGTCGCCCAGCGCCGCGGTCACCACCACCTGCACCCACCCCTCGATCAGCGCCAGCAGCGTCTCGAGGCGTTCCAGCGCCTGCTTCTGGGCCGGTGTCGCCTTGGGCTCGAAGACACCCTGGCCGAGCAGATTCTCGATAGCCGCGGGATCCGCCAGCGACGCCGGGTCGAAGTTGCGCGCCAGGTCCTCGATTCCGCTCATGTCGATCTGCATGCCGCGCGCGTAGGCCTCGACCGCGCCCAGCAACTGGCTGGCCAGCCACGGCACGTGGCTGAACAGCCGATGGTGCGCGGCCTCGCGGGCCGCCAGGAACGTCAGGATCTCGCTGCGCGGCTGCTCGAGCCCCTTGGTGAACTCTTCGACGGCCTCCGGCATGATCGCGGCCACGCCTTTGGGTCCCAGCGGCAGACCGATGTCGGTGGAGGTCAGCACCTCGCGGGACAGCCGGCCCAGCGCCTGGCCCAGCTGCGAACCGAACGCCATGCCGCCCATCTGGGACATCATCGCCAGCAGCGGTCCCGCCATGCTCTTGGCTTCCTCGGGCAGCGAGGACGCCCACACCGACGAGATCTGCTCGGCCATCGGATCGCACAGCCGCTTCCAGGTTTCCAGGGTGTTGTCCACCCAGTCGCTCGGCGACCAACCCACCGCCTTGCCGGTGCCGGCGGGCAGCGCCGTGGCCCCGTCCAGCCAGGTCTCGGCCAGGTGGACCGCGTCCGCGATTGCCGCGTTCGTCGTGGCGGGGACCGGGGCGGCGAACCCGATCGAGCTGGCGGCGACCCGGCGCGCCAGTTCGTAGTTGACCGGGCCCGAGGTTTTGCCCCCGGCCATGACGGTGCCCGCGCTGTTGAACATCTGACCTAGTTGGGTGAAGAGCTGGCCCAGGTCGCCCATGCCGAAATCGCCGCCGAAGCCGAACGCGCCGAACGGGTCGGAGGCGCCCGACCCGGAATCGGGGTCCTTCTTCCTGTCGCGGTCGGGATCGTCTCCCGACGAGAAGCCGAAAGGCAGGTCAGCCATGACCCCAACGGTACTCATCACCGGCTCGCAACGTGGGATCCCGGGTCACGCTCGTAGCTGAAAGAGACCCACGCGGGCCCGTCTAGTGTGATCGGCGTGAATAGGCGGATTCTGACCTTGACGGTCGCGCTGGCGCCGGTCGTGGTGTTCGGGTTGCTGCTGGCGGTGGTGACGGTCCCGTTCGTGGCGCTGGGGCCCGGGCCCACTTTCGACACGCTCGGCGAGGTGGACGGCAAGCAGGTGGTGCAGATTCAGGGCGCCCTCACCCACCCCACGACTGGGCACCTCAACATGACGACAGTGTCGCAGCGCGACGATCTGTCGTTGGGAGAGGCTCTGACGCTGTGGCTTTCGGGGCAGGAACAGTTGGTGCCGCGCGACGTCGTCTACCCGCCGGGCAAGTCGCGCGAAGAGGTGGACAAGGACAACGACGCCGATTTCAAGCAGTCCGAGCAGAGCGCCGAGTACGCCGCGCTGGGGTATCTGAAGTACCCGTCCGCGGTCACCGTCGCGAAGGTCAGCGATCCCGGCCCCTCGGCGGGCAAGCTGAAGCCCGGCGACGCGGTCGACGCCGTCGACGGCGTCCCGGTGGCCGACGTCGAGGCGTTCACCGGATTCTTGAAGCGCACCAAACCCGGCCAGGTCGTGACGATCGACTTCCGCCGCAAGAACGAGCCGGCCGGCGTGGCCCAGATCACCCTCGGCGCCAACAAGGATCGCGACTACGGCTTCATGGGTGTTGCCGTGCTCGATGCGCCGTGGGCGCCGTTCAAGGTGACCTTCAACCTGGCCAACATCGGGGGGCCGTCCGCGGGGCTGATGTTCAGCCTGGCGGTGGTCGACAAGCTCACCACCGGGGAGTTGGCCGGCTCGAAGTTCATCGCCGGGACGGGCACCATCTCCGTCGACGGCAAGGTGGGGCAGATCGGCGGCATCACGCACAAGATGGTCGCCGCGCATGAGGCCGGTGCCACGGTCTTTTTGGTGCCCGCGAAAAACTGCTACGAGGCGAGTTCGGACAACGCGACCGGCATGCGCCTGGTCAAGGTCGACACGCTCAGCGAGGCGGTCGACGCCCTGCACACGATCACCGCGGGGGGACAGCCGCCGGCGTGCTAGCGGGCAGCCCCCGACGACGCGGGCCGCGCGGAAGTGCAGGTGCGTACAGTTGTGACCGTCTAGACAAATCCGTGGAAACACAGCTAACTGCCAGGAACTGTCCAAGCGGGATGGGGTCGGCCACCCGCCGGCCGAGTCGATCAGGAGCGTAGCCAGTGGGGATGCGGCCCACCGCAAGAATGCCGAAGCTGACCCGGCGCAGCCGGATTCTGATCATGATCGCTCTGGGCGTGATCGCCCTGCTGCTCGCGGGCCCGCGACTGATCGACGCGTACGTCGACTGGCTGTGGTTCGGCGAGCTGGGCTACCGTTCGGTGTTTTCCACCGTGCTGGTCACCCGCCTGGTGGTGTTCCTCGTCGCCAGTCTGCTCGTTGGTGGCATCGTGTTCGGCGGGCTGGCGCTGGCCTACCGGACCCGCCCGGTGTTCGTCCCGAGCAACGAGGGCGACCCGGTGGCGCGCTACCGCACCGTGGTGGTGTCCCGGCTGCGCCTGGTCGGCATCGGGGTGCCCGTCGCGATCGGGCTGCTGGCCGGCATCGTCGCGCAGAGCTACTGGGTGCGCATCCAGCTGTTCCTGCACGGCGGCGACTTCGGCATCAGGGACCCGCAGTTCGGCAAGGACCTCGGCTTCTACGCGTTCGAACTGCCGTTCTACCGGCTGGTGCTCAGCTACCTGTTCGTCGCGGTGTTCCTGGCGTTCGTGGCGAACGTGCTGGTGCATTACCTGTTCGGCGGGATCCGGCTGTCGGGCCGCAGCGGCGCGCTGAGCCGCTCGGCGCGCATCCAGTTGGTCAGCCTGGTCGGGACGCTGGTGTTGCTCAAGGCCGTCGCGTACTGGCTGGATCGCTACGAGTTGCTGTCGCACACCCGCGGCGGTAAGCCGTTCACCGGTGCCGGCTACACCGACATCAACGCCGTGCTGCCGGCGAAGCTGATCCTGATGGCGATCGCGCTGATCTGCGCCGCCGCGGTGTTCTCCGCGATCACGTTCCGGGACTTGCGCATTCCGGCCATCGGCCTGGTGTTGTTGCTGCTGTCGTCGTTGATCGTGGGTGCCGGTTGGCCGTTGATCGTCGAGCAGATCAGCGTCCGACCCAATGCGGCGCAGAAGGAAAGCGAGTACATCAGCCGCAGCATCACCGCGACGCGCCAGGCGTACGGCCTGACCTCCGATGTCGTGACGTACCGCAACTACTCCGGCGACGCCAGGGCCACCGCCCAGCAGGTCGCCTCCGACCGCGCGACCACGTCGAACATCCGGCTTCTGGATCCCACGATCGTCAGCCCCGCGTTCACCCAGTTCGAGCAGGGCAAGAACTTCTACTACTTTCCCGACCAGCTGTCCGTCGACCGCTACATCGACCACACCGGCGCGCTGCGCGACTATGTGGTCGCGGCCCGGGAGCTCAACCCGGACCGGCTGATCGACAACCAGCGGGACTGGATCAACCGGCACACCGTCTACACCCACGGCAACGGGTTCATCGCCTCGCCGGCCAACACGGTGCGCGGCATCGCCAACGACCCCAACCAGAACGGTGGCTACCCGGAGTTCCTGGTCAACGTCGTCGGCGCCAACGGCGCCGTGATATCCGACGGGCCCGCCCCGCTGGACCAGCCGCGCATCTACTTCGGACCGGTGATCGCCAACACGTCCGCCGACTACGCGATCGTCGGTCGCAACGGGGCGGACCGCGAATACGACTACGAGACCAGTAACGAGACCAAGAACTACACCTACACCGGCCTCGGCGGAGTGCCGATCGGCAGCTGGCTTTCCCGCAGCGTGTTCGCCGCCAAGTTCGCCGAGCGGAACTTCTTGTTCTCCAATGTGATCGGCTCCAACAGCAAAATCCTGTTCAACCGCGACCCGGCGGCACGCGTCGAGGCGGTGGCGCCGTGGCTGACCACCGACAGCGCGGTGTACCCGGCGGTGGTCAACAAGCGGCTGGTGTGGATCATCGACGGCTACACCACGCTGGACAACTACCCGTACTCTCAGCTCACCTCGTTGGAGTCGGCCACCGCCGACTCCAACGAGGTGGCGTTCAACCGACTCGGACCCGACAAGCAGGTCTCCTACATCCGGAACTCGGTGAAGGCCACCGTCGATGCCTACGACGGCACCGTCACGCTGTACCAGCACGACGAGAACGACCCGGTGCTGAAGGCCTGGATGCGGGTGTTTCCCGGCACCGTCAAGCCCAAGAGCGAGATCACCCCCGAGCTCGCCGACCACCTGCGCTACCCCGAGGACCTCTTCAAGGTGCAGCGCATGCTGCTGGCCAAGTACCACGTCAACGACCCCGTGACGTTCTTCTCCACCTCGGATTTCTGGGATGTGCCGCTGGATCCGAACCCCACCGCCAGCAGCTACCAGCCGCCGTTCTACATCGTTGCGAAAAATATTGCCAAGAACGACAATTCGGCGTCATACCAGTTGACGAGCGCGATGAACCGGTTCAAGCGCGATTATCTGGCGGCCTACATCAGCGCCAGCTCCGACCCCGCCACCTACGGCAAGATCACGGTGCTGACCATCCCCGGGCAGGTCAACGGACCCAAGCTGGCCAACAACGCGATCACTACCGACCCGGTGGTGTCCCAGGACCTCGGCGTGATCGGGCGCGACAACCAGAACCGGATCCGCTGGGGCAACCTGTTGACGCTGCCGATCGGCCAGGGCGGGCTGATGTACGTCGAACCGGTCTACGCATCGCCGGGCGCCAGCGACGCCGCCTCGTCGTACCCGCGACTCATCCGGGTGGCGATGATGTACAACGACAAGATCGGCTACGGCCCCACGGTCGGCGATGCGCTGACCGGATTGTTCGGACCCGGTGCGGCCGCGGCCGCGACTGGGATACAGCCCACCGAAAACGGCGGCGCCGCAAGCCCTCCCGCAAGTCAGCCGGCCCCGGCGGGGACGCCCGGGTCGCCGGGTTCGGCCCCCTCGCCGCCGCAGGCGGTGCCGCCGGCCCCGGACGGGTCGGTGGCCCTGTCCCCGGCGAAGGCTGCCGCCCTGCAGGACATCCAGACGGCGCTCAGCGCGGTCAAGGACGCCCAGAAGAAGGGTGACTTCGCCGCCTATGGCGCGGCGCTGCAGCGCCTCGACGACGCGATCACCAAGTACAACAACGCCAAATAGGTCCCAGGGCAGGCAGTTGCGGGAACGCCCGTTGAGCTGCATGTCCTCCGGCAGCCGGTAGCCGCGGACCACGCCGTCGTCAGCTGCGCGCCGCGGTGCGGAACCCGTCGCGGTAGGCCTTCGGGCTGATGCCCAGGTGGCTGAGGAAAACGCGCCGCAAGGTTTCGGTGCTGCCGAAGCCGCCCATGCGGGCGGTCTCGGTGACGCTGCGGCCGGATTCCATTGCCGCGCAGGCGATGTCGATGCGCACCCATTCGACGTAGCGGGCCGGGGTCATGCCGAGCTCGGACTGGAACTGCCGGGTGCTCAGGTTGGCCCGGGATGCGAGCTTGCCCACACTGTGGTCGGCGCCGGGGTCGGCGGTGATCGCATCGGTCACCGCCCGCAGCGCGGACCCCGGCGGCGGGTCCGCCTCGACCAGGACGGAGAATTGTGATTGCCCGCCGGTGCGTTTGAGGTACACCACCAGCGACCGCGCCACCGAGCGGACCAGCTCGGTGCCGTGGTCCATCTCGACCAGCGCCAGGGCCAGGCGTCGATGCCCGACGACACGCCCGCCGAGGTGAAGACGTCGCCGTCGCGGACGAAGATCGCGTCGGGTTCCACCCCCACCTCGGGGAACGCGCGCGCCATGCGTGCGGTGTGGCGCCAGTGCGTGGTGGCGCGCTTGCCGTCCAGCAGCCCCGCCTGCGCCAGGACGAACGAGCCCGTGCACACCGACGCGAGCCGCCGCGTCCGCTCGCGCAGCGCCTGCACCAGCGCGGGGTCGATCGGATGGGAGATCAGTTCGTCGCTGCCCGCCACGACGACGGCGTCGGCCGCCTCGATCGACGAAACATCGCCGGTGACATAGAGTTTCGTGCCGATCGAGGTTCGCACGTCGCGGCCGTCGACGGAGACGATCTGCAGCGAGTACCGCGCCCGAACCGGTTGGCCTCGGCGAACACCTCGGCCGGGCCCACCGCGTCGAGCAGCTTGACGCCGTCGACGACGACGACCACCACCACCCGGGGGATCGTGTCGGCATCCGCCACCCGCTCATCGTGTCGCCTCGGCCAAGCCGGCACAAGACGGTCGTGTCGCAATCTGTGGGGTGGACGGCTCAATGGCCGGGGCCGGATCGGCGCGGTGCGCGGCACACTGATCGCACGCGAACCGAAGGAGATCCGATCATGGCCATCCGGGCGGCCGAAACCATTGCCGGCGTCGCCGTGCCCGACACCCCGTGACGTCACCGACTTCGTCCGCGCCGCCGAGGACGACCTGCTGTTCGACCATTCCCGGCGGGTGTTCCTGTTCGGGGCGCTGCAGGGGCTTCGCCGCGGGCTGCACCCGGACCTGGAGTTGCTCTACGTGGGGGCGATGTTTCACGACCTGGGCCTGACCGCGGGGTACCGCGGATCCACGTTGCGGTTCGAGGTGGACGGCGCCAACGCGGCCCGGGACTTTCTGCTGGAGCGCGGCATCGACAAGGCCGACGCCGACAAGGTCTGGCTGAGCATCGCCTTACACACGAGTCCCGGCATCCCGGAGTTCATGGGGCCCGAGATCGCCTTGGTGACAGCCGGGGTCGAAACCGACGTGCTGGGCATCGGCCGCGACGACCTGTCCCCGGACGCTCTCGACGCGGTCACCGCCGCACATCCACGCCCGAACTTCAAGCGGCGCATCGTCGGTGCCTTCAACGACGGCATGAAGCATCGCCCGCACAGCACCTTCGGCACCGTCAACGCCGACGTCCTGGCGCACTTCGATCCCGCGTTCGTGCGCGAGGACTTCGTCGAGACCATCCTGCGCAACTCCTGGCCGGAGTAGCGGCTCGCGTTGCAGCAGCCCGGTGTCGCCGGCTCTCGTGATCGGTGAGCGCGCCGCCGAGGTGCCGCCTGTGACGCGCCGCCGAGCGAGCCGCGACGCCAGGCCACGCGACCCGGGTGCCCGCCGCCCCGGCGTTCGCGCCTGGCGATTTGGCGGCAGTGACACGCGTTCGGTAACCTTGCATTCACCAACGCGGGGTGGAGCAGCTCGGTAGCTCGCTGGGCTCATAACCCAGAGGTCGCAGGTTCGAATCCTGTCCCCGCTACCAGAGGAAATGGCCCCCGGCGACTTCTCCGGGGGCCATTTTCATGCGTGTTGGCCACGCATTTGGCCACATCATCATTTGCTGTTCCTTCCTAATCGGTCCGTGTTTTTGCTGTTAGTCCGAAGTTACGACTGCTTTCGGGCGTTATCTGATTGTTGAACTGGGTAGATGGTTTTGAACCGGCGTAGATATGTAGTCAGAATATGCGGCG
>NZ_JBYCLG010000082.1:0-9416 GCF_057473785.1 Mycobacterium sp. TH-M103 | reverse complement strand
GAATAGGTCAGGAGTTCGATTCTCCTAGGCGGCTCCACGGCTCCACGGCTCCATGCCTCAGGCCGGGGTCAGGAATCCCACCGGTCCCGACGCGAGGCACAGTGACAGCGCGGCGGTGTCGGCGCGCACGGTGATCGCGTCGCCGGCGCCGGGCAGGCGCACGAAAACCCGGTTGAGTCCCGGATGCACCGCAACCCTGACGCCGGGCCCCTGGGTCAGCGACAACGTCATCGAGCCGTCGCTGTTGGCCAGGTAGTTGAGTTCGACGGTCCAGTCGGCCGGCAGCAGGGGGCCGTCGAGCACCAGCCGCGCCGGCTTGTCCGGTTGCGCGAAGTACCCGCACCGCGGCAGCGGTCCCGGCACGATGGTGCGCACCCATGTCACGTGCGCGTCGACCAGCCGGCCCGAGCTGTCCAGCATGCGCAGTTGCGTTGTTGCCGGGGCGAATTCGGGTCGGTCCCGCAGGAGTGCGAACAGGTGGCTGGCCAGGTTCTCGGGCCAGACCACTCGTTGGAGCACCAGCGGGTCGACCTCCTGGTCCAGCAGCGGCGCCGGCGAGGCCGCGCGGGCGGCGGCCAGGCCGGCGCGGGCGTTGCGCAGGTAGGGCTGGGCGGGGTTATCGCGCCAGCTGGTCAAAAACGTCGCCGTCGAGTACAGGCTGCTGACCACGAACAGCGCAGCAAGGATCCCCACCGCCACGGCGCGCCCGGGCGAGGCGTCGAGCCGGCGCGCCGGCCCCGCCCGGTTGGGGGCGCACAGCGCGACGGCGGCCAGCAGCGCCAGCACCACGACGAGATCGGGCAGGTACCGCAGGGTCTGGGCGAGCTCGAGCGCGGTCTGCTTCGACGAGCGCATCAGGTAGATCGGCACCTGGCAGGCGACGGCGTAGCCGGCCGCGGTGAGCCAGACCGCGACGATGCGCTGCTTGCGGACCAGGGACAGCGCGAGCAGCCCGGCCAGCACCAGCCAGCCGAGCGCCATCACCGCGGGCGGGGGCGTGGCCCACGGGGACGCCGGCGCCCACCGGGCCCAGCGCCACGGCCCGCCGGCGAGCCCCGGCACGATGCCGTGGGTGACCGATCGCCACAACAGCGCCCCGGTCATCGGCAGGTCGAAACTCCACCGCCGCTGGTTGACAACGGCCAGATAGACGGCCGCCCAGGCGGCGGTCAGGGTCAGCGACGCCACCCACAACCGCACGCCGGCCCGCCACACCGTCACCACGGCCGACCGGTCGCCCAAGACGTGACGTAGCAACGCGGCGACGGCGAAGGCGACGAACGGGATCACCGCGGCCTTCTCGAAGAACACCAGGCCGGCGAAGTAGGCCAGGGCGCCGGTCACCGCGTAGCGCTGGTTGCCGGTGCGCACCAGCAGGATCGCGTCGGCGCACACCCAGGCCAGCGCGGCCAGCATCGGCAGCGAGTTCAGTGCCGCCGCCCACCAGGCGAACCCGGGCACCGCCAGCGGGGTGAACAGCGCGAACGTCAACGGGATCAGCAGCACCCGGCGCCAGCCCAGGATGACGTACAGGGCGCGCAGCAGGGCCAGCGAGGCCAGCAACTGCAGCACCACCAGGCTGATCGCGGGCCCCGTCCAGTTCAGGGGCGAGGCCCGGATGATGGCGCCGGCCAGCAGGAAGGCGGCCGGCATCAGGTGACCGTCGTGATCGTCGAACAGGTACGACGGCGACAACAGGCCCTCGGTGCCGGCCTTGCCGACGAGAATCAGGTCGTCCCAATAGAAGTAGCCGCCGAACGCCAGCGCCGCGTGGATGCCCAGCTGCACGGCGATCAGCCCCGCGGCGGCCGCCGCTATGTATGGTGGGCCGGTGCGCGCACTGGTCACCGGGGCAGCCGGGTTCATCGGCTCGACGCTAGTCGACCGTCTGTTGGCCGACGGTCACACGGTGGTGGGGCTGGACAACTTCGCGAGCGGGCGAGCGGCCAACCTCGAGCACCTGGCCGGCAACCCGGCCTACGACTTCGTCGAAGCCGACATCGTGACCGCGGATCTGGGCGACGTCCTGGACCGGCACCGCCCCGAGGTGGTGTTCCACCTGGCGGCGCAGATCGACGTGCGGCGCTCGGTGGCCGACCCGCAGTTCGACGCGTCGGTCAACGTGATCGGCACGGTGCGCCTGGCCGAGGCGGCGCGCCGCGCCGGTGTGCGCAAGGTCGTGCACACGTCGTCGGGCGGGTCCGTGTACGGCGTCCCGCCGTTCTACCCGACCCCCGAGTCGGTCCCCACCGACCCGGTGTCGCCGTACGCCGCGGGCAAGGTGGCGGGGGAGATCTACCTCAACACCTTCCGCCACCTGTATGGCCTGGACTGCTCCCACATCGCCCCGGCCAACGTCTACGGCCCCCGCCAGGACCCGCACGGCGAGGCGGGCGTGGTGGCGATCTTCGCCCAGGCGCTGCTGGCGGGCAAGCCCACCAAGGTGTTCGGCGACGGCGGCAACACCCGCGACTACGTGTTCGTCGACGACGTGGTCGAGGCCTTCGTCAGGGCCTCCGGCGACGCGGGCGGCGGGCAGCGTTTCAACATCGGCACGGGCACCGAAACGTCGGACCGCCAACTGCATTCGTCGGTGGCGGCGGCCGCCGGCGCGCCCGACGACCCGGAGTTCCACCCGCCGCGGCTCGGCGACCTGAAGCGGTCCTGCCTGGACATCGGCCTGGCCGAACGCGTGCTGGGCTGGCGCCCGCGGGTGGGCCTCGACGAGGGGGTACGCCGCACCGTGGACTACTTCCGCACGGTGCGTGCGGGCTAAGCCTGTTCGGGTGCCTGCGCGCCCTCGAGCGCCACGGCCCGGGCCAGGCGCGCGTAGCGCAGTTCGAGGTCCTTGAACCGCAGGTAGGTGCTCAGCGTGGTGAAGCTGAACGCCATGATCAGCGCGTAGAGCATCAGGTCGGTGCCGCGGCGCACCCCGAACCAGTGCGCGACCACCGAGGTGTCGTCGGGCCGCAGCACGGCATAGACGCCGGCCAGCACGAAGGCGATGTAGCCGACCTTGACCCAGGCCCGCGACCGCGCGCTCCGGCGCGACCGCAGCAGATAGACCAGCAGCGCGACGATCGACCCGATCAGCAGCACCTGGATCCAGTTCATCTCTCACGTCCTCTTCATCGCGATGACCGGCCCCGCAGGAACCCCTCGAAGATGATGTTGACACCGTTGAGTAGGGGCTGCCCCTTCGACTTCGAGTAGTCGGTGTAGAGCACTTCGACGGGTTGTTCGGCCACCCGCCAATGGTTTTCCTCGATCAGCATGACGAATTCGTTGGCGTGGCTCATGCCGCTCATCGTGATGTCGAGCCCGTCGGCGACCTTCTTGTTGAACACCCGCAGCCCGTTGTTGGTGTCGGTCAGCCCGAGGCGGCGGCCGCGCCGGCTCAGTCGCGCGGCGGTCTGCAGCACAACGCGTTTCAGCAGCGGCGGCCGGCTGCTCTCGGTGCCGCCGAACCGGGTTCCGATCACGATGTCGACGTCGCCCGCGCACAGCCGGTCCACCATCGCGGCCAGGTCCTTGACGCGGTGCTGGCCGTCGGCGTCGAACGTCGCGAAAACCATTGCCCCGGGCTGTTTTCGGGCGTACTCGACGCCGGTCTGGATCGCGGCGCCCTGGCCGAGGTTGACCGGATGGCGCACCAGGTGGGCGCCGGCCCGCAAAGCGATCTCGCCGGTGCCGTCGGTGCTGCCGTCGTCGACGCAGACGACGTGGTCGAAGACCGCACGGACGTCGCCGATGACCTCGCCGATGACGGCGGCTTCGTTGAAGGCGGGGATGACGACCCAGACGTCGGGATAGCGCTTTTCGATCCCCATAACCTACACCCGGGACATCGTTCAGCCGGTGATGCGCCCCGTGCGCGCCAGCGCCGCCAGGTGTACACCGATCCCCACCAGCGGACCGCACATCAGGCCGACCACGGTGCGGGCCGGCAGCGGCAGCGGCAACAACAGCAGCAGTCCCGACGCCACCGTCGCGACCACCCAGCCCAGCGAATAGGCCCGATGCAGCGCGGCCGCGACCGCGGCGGCGCCCGTCAGCGTCAGCATCGCGATGGCCACCGCGGCCGCGGTCAGCCAGGCCAGCAGCGCGCCGCTGGCCTGGTACTGCGCCCCGAACCCGATCCGCAGCAGCCACGGCCCCACCACACCCGCGGCCAGCACCCCGACGGCGCCGATGCCGCCGATCACCCCCGCCGGCGTGATCAGGGCCCGCAGCCGGTCGTTGCGCTCGTCGACGAAATGCGCGATCAGGTTGCCCTGCATGGCGGTCAGCGGCACCAGCAGCGGAGCGCGCGTCAGCGTCACCGCCAGGATGATCACGCCGCCCGGCGCCCCCAGCTCGGTGCTGGTCAGCTTCAGCAGCACCGGGAAACCCATCACCAGGATCGCGCTGGCGCCGGCCGCGGTGATCGAATGGGCGGCGCCCCGCAGGAAGGTCGCCGTGCCGCCGGGCGTCATCAGGCGGGCCGCGAGCCGGGTCGCGGGCGAGGCCGCCAGCATGACCAGCCAGGCCACCGCGCCGGCCACGGTGGCCCACAGGAACCCGACGAGCCCCCAGCCCAGCGTGAACGTGGCCGCGGCGACCGACACCCGGATCGCCGCGTCGGTCACCATCAGCGCCCCGTATTGCGTCCACTGGTCGGTGCCCGCCAGCATGCCCAGCAGCGTGGCGTGCAGGCAGAATCCCGCCAGTCCGACGCTGAGCAGCGCGACCGACAACCAGCGCGCGTCCACGAACACCCGTGCGCCCCACAACGGCGAGCTGCCGGCGATGACGACCGCCGCGGCGGCCCCGACCAGCGCGGCGACCCGCAATGGGTGCGTGCGCGTACCGTCGGGGCCGGGCAGCACCTCGAAGTAGCGCGTCGCCCGGACCTCCCGAGTGGTTTCCTGCAGCAATCCGTTGGCCGCGCCGGTGACCAGCCCGAACGCCCCCCAGAAAACCCCGAACACCGAAAAACCGCCCGGAGCCAGGTCACGGGCGGCCAGATAGATCACCGCGTAGCCGCACAGCGCGGTGAGGGCGGTGGCGGTGCCCACGCGCGCCATGCTGCCGCGGGCCACCGGACCGCTGGAGGCTCCCACACCGGTCACCGGGGCGGCACCCCCGGCCGCCCGACCCGATGCAACGACACAGGCTGAAGATAGTGCCCCGACGTCGTTGCGTCGCCACCGACGGGCGCGGCGGCGACCGGGTTTCGCTAATGTGAGCGGCTGTCTGGGAAGGATTCATGGCCGCGTTGCGCATTTTCGGGGTCTCGCTGTTGCTCACCGCGGTGGCCCTCGCGCTCGGATACGCCCACGGCGGCACCAAGGACCTGTTCCTGCTGCTGGTGCTGGCGGTGCTCGAGGTCTCGCTGTCCTTCGACAACGCGATCATCAACGCCGCGGTCCTGAAGCGGATGAGCCCGCTGTGGCAGCGGATTTTCCTGACTGTCGGGATCCTCATCGCGGTCTTCGGGATGCGGCTGCTGTTCCCGCTGGTCATCGTCTGGGCGAGCGCGGGCATCGACCCGGTCCGCGCGATGGAGCTGGCGCTGCATCCGCCGCCGCACGGCGCGCTGGTGTTCCCGGACGGCTCACCCAGCTACGAGAAGCTGGTCATCGCCGCGCACCCCCAGATCGCGGCGTTCGGTGGCACGTTCCTGCTGATGCTGTTCCTGGACTTCGTCTTCTACGACCGGGACATCAAGTGGCTCAAGTGGATCGAGGTGCCCTTCGCCCGCATCGGCCGGCTGGGTCAGGTGGCGGTGAGCGTGGCGCTGGTCGCGCTGGCGCTCGTCGGCAACGGGCTGACGCACTCCGCCGCCGAGCGTGCGACGGTGCTGACGGCGGGCTTGCTGGGCCTGGTCACCTACCTGGTGGTCAACGGCCTGAGCCGGGCCTTCCGCCCGGCGGACGTGGAGGCCGTCATCGCCAACGAGCCCCCCGGCGCGGCCGTCGGCAAGGCCGGCCTGACGCTGTTCCTCTACCTCGAGGTGCTCGACGCCGCCTTCTCGTTCGACGGCGTCACCGGCGCCTTCGCGATCACCTCGGACCCGATCGTCATCGCGCTGGGTCTGGGACTGGTGGGCTCGATGTTCGTCCGGTCCATCACCATTTTCCTGGTCCGCCAGGAGGCGCTGGACCGCTACGTCTATCTCGAGCACGGGGCGCACTGGGCGATCGGCGTGCTGGCCGTGATCATGCTGATCTCGGTCGAGCCGCGGTTCCACATCCCCGAGACGTTCACCGCGTCGGTCGGGGTGGTCTTCGTGGGGGCGGCGTGGACCTGGAGCGTGCTGCGCAACCGCCGCGTCTCCAGGTCCGCCGCCTGACCTCCTACCGCGGTGTCAGTGGCCCTGGGCCTTGAACCGCTCGATCGAGCGCTGGATCTCGGCCTCGGCCTCCTCGCGGCCCACCCAGTCGGCAGCCTTGACGAACTTGCCCGGCTCGAGGTCCTTGTAGTGCACGAAGAAGTGCTTGATCACCTCGAGCTCGAACTCCGGAACGTCGCCGACGTCCTGGACGTGGTCCCAGCGGTGGTCGCCGGCCGGCACGCACAGAACCTTGTCGTCGCCGCCCTTCTCGTCGGTCATCTTGAACATTGCGACCGGACGCGCCTCCACGATCACGCCCGGGTAGACCGACTGCGGCAGTAGCACCATCGCGTCGAGCGGGTCGCCGTCCTCGCCGAGGGTGTCCTCGATGTATCCGTAGTCGGTCGGGTAGGCCATCGAGGTGTACAGGTAGCGGTCCAGCCGCACCCGCCCGGTCTCGTGGTCGATCTCGTATTTGTTGCGCTGGCCTTTGAGAATCTCGATGGTCACGTCGAATTCCACCGTGTTGGCTCCTTCATCTGGTTCCGCCCTGTCGGGCGTCCACCCTATTCGATGCATCCTGTGAGGAGTTCGGCACAATGGGGTCAGACAGTCAGGAGAGTGATGGGTCCTACTCGCTGGCAAAAATCAACCCGGATTCTGTTCGGGTTGGCCGTGCTGGTGTTCGTGGCCGCCGTGATCGGCACAGCAACGTTTCTCACCATGGGCGGGCACCGAGCCAGCGGCGCGCGGCCCACCGTGCCGCCGCCGCGCCCGCCGACGGTGAAGCCGGGGCTGGTCCCGGTCAGCGACACCGCCGAGGTGCCCGGCGCCGCGGGGCTGGCGGCGGCGTTGGGGGCCGCGGCGGCCGACCCGAACCTCGGCAGGCTCGGCGGCCGGGTCACCGACGCCATGACGGGCATGGAGCTCTGGCAGGTGGCCGACGACCTGCCGCTGGTACCCGCCTCGACGAACAAGATCCTGACCGCGGCTGCGGCGCTGCTGACGCTGGACCGGCAGGCCCGGATCAGCACCCGGGTGGTGGCCGGCAGCCAGAACGCCCAGGGGCCGATCGTGCTGGTCGGCGCCGGGGACCCGGCGCTGTCCGCGGCGCCGCCGGGCGCGCAGACCTGGTACAAGGATTCGGCGCGCATCAGTGACCTCGTCGATCAGGTCCGGCGCAGCGGCGTGACACCGACCGCGGTGCAGGTGGACACCTCGGCCTACAGCGGCCCGACGCTGGCTCAGGGCTGGGATCCGGCCGACGTCGACAACGGCGACATCGCCCCGATCGAGTCGGTGATGATCGACGCCGGGCGCATCCAGCCCACCACGGTGAACTCGAGGCGGTCGCGCACCCCGGCGCTGGACGCCGGCCGGGAACTGGCCAAGGCCCTGGGCCTGGACCCCGCCGCCGTGAAGATCGCCACGGCACCCTCGGGGGCGCGGCAGCTGGCCGTCGTGCAGTCGGCGCCGCTGATCGAGCGCCTGTCGCAGATGATGGAGCACTCCGACAACGTTCTGGCCGAATGCATCGCCCGCGAGGTGGCGGCCGCCATCAATCGGCCCCGCAGCTTCGCCGGCGCCGTCGACGCGGTGACCAACCGGCTCGGTGCCGCCCACGTCGACACCGCGGGCGTCACGCTGCTGGATTCCAGTGGGCTCTCGGTCGACGACCGCCTGACGGCCAAGACGCTGGACGGCACGGTGCAGGCGGCCGCGGGGCCGGACCAGCCCGGGCTGCGGGCGCTGCTGGATCTGCTGCCGGTCGCGGCCGGCAGCGGGACGCTGGGCGACCGGTTTCTGGACTCGGCGAGCAACCAGGGCCCCGCCGGCTGGCTGCGCGCCAAGACCGGCTCGCTGACCGCCGTCAACGCCCTGGCCGGGGTGGTGACCGACCGCAGCGGACGGGTGCTCACGTTCGCGTTCCTGTCCAACGACGCGGGCCCCAACGGCCGCAACGCGATGGACGCGCTGGCGGCCAAGCTGTGGTTCTGCGGATGCGCCACGTGACCGCGGCGCCAGACCTGACCCTCGGCACCGCCGTCGACTGGGCTTTCGCGGCCACCGTCGGGCAGCGGCTCGCCCGGCCGGGCCCGCCGTTCAGCGACTACACCCGCCGCCAGGTGATCGACGAGCTGACCGTGGCGGCCGCCAAAGCCGAACCGCCGGTGCGCGACGTCACGGGCCTGGCCACCAACGGGTCGGTGCCGGCGGCCCGGGTGGTCGACCGCCCGGAGTGGGTGCGGGCCGCGGCCGAGTCGATGCGGGTGATGACGAACGGCACGGAAAAGCCGCGGGGCTTTCTCACCGGCCGCGTCACCGGCGCGCAGACGGGCGCGGTGCTGGCCTTCGTCTCCTCCGGGATCCTCGGGCAGTACGACCCGTTCGCGGCCGCCAAACAGGGCTGCCTGCTGCTGGTGTATCCGAACGTCATCGCCGTCGAGCGGCAGCTGCGGATCGATCCGTCGGACTTCCGGCTGTGGGTGTGCCTGCACGAGGTGACCCATCGGGTGCAGTTCACGGCCAACCCCTGGCTGGCCGACTACATGTCGGAGGCGCTGGGGCTGCTGACCGAGGGCGCCGGCGACGACATCGGGCAGGTCGCGGCCCGGCTGGCCGACTACGTCCGCAGCCGCGGGGCGGGGGCCGACGCCGGGTCGTCGGGGATCCTGGGCCTGGTGCGGGCCGTGCAGTCCGAGCCGCAGCGCGAGGCCCTGGACCGGTTGCTGGTGCTGGGGACGCTGCTGGAGGGGCATGCCGACCATGTGATGGACGCAGTCGGGCCGGTGGTGATCCCGTCGGTGGCCACCATCCGCCGTCGGTTCGACGAGCGGCGCCACCGCAGGCAGCCGCCGCTGCAGCGGGTGCTGCGCGCCCTGCTGGGGCTCGACGCCAAACTCAGTCAGTACACCCGCGGCAAGGCGTTCGTGGACCACGTGGTGGGGCAGGTCGGAATGGAGCGGTTCAACACCGTGTGGTCGGGGCCCGACACGCTGCCGCTGCCGGCCGAGATCGACGAACCCCGGCGATGGATCGACAGGGTCCTGTAGGGCGGCTGCGTGCGGCCGTCGAGGGTTTCGCCGCCACCTACCTGCCC
>NZ_JBYCLG010000081.1:0-18571 GCF_057473785.1 Mycobacterium sp. TH-M103 | reverse complement strand
AATATCAGCCAGCGCAAGCCCCTCCCAGCCGTCGAGACCCCGATACCGCGAAATCCCCGCCCTGCTGGAGGTCACTACATCAGCGCCGTCCTAGAGGAGGTCAAAGGTGATTGATTTTGGTGCCATTCCGCCGGAGATCAACTCCGCGCGGATGTATTCGGGTCCGGGTTCGTCGTCGCTGATGGCGGCGGCCTCGGCGTGGAACGGGCTGGCCGCGGAGTTGAATTCATCTCGTCGTTGCCAAGCCAGCTGCAGAGCCTCGCCTCGCCCAGCTCCGCGGCGTCGACCACCTCGTCGTTCCCCCCGCTGACCAAGGTGTGGTTCCTGTTGACCGGGCAGACCATGCTGCCCACCAACCTCGGAACCTTCCTCAACGGATACGCCCCCTAAGCCAGCTTCTTCCACAACACCGAGGGGCTGCCCTTCTGCAGTGTCGACATGGGGGAACTTCGGCGTTCAGATATCCAAGACGCTGGGGTGGATAGGTGGCACGGCGGCGCCGGTCGCCGCTAATGCCGGCAGGGCCTTGCCCGGCCTGGGGGGATCGGCGGTTTGCTCGGCGGTGGCGGCGTCGCCGCCCACGCGGCGTCGGCCACCATGGGCGGCGCCGGCTCCCTCTGCGGCAAGCTCTCGGTGCCGGTCGCCTAGACGGCGGCCACCGCACCTTTGGCCCATACCCCGGCCCACCTCGTCGGCAGCCTCACGCCCAACCCCGAGGCGGCGGCCGCAGAGTCCGGAAACCTGCTCGGCGGCATCCCGCCAGTGGGCATGGGTCACGGCGCCTCCGGTGGTGCCGGACCCAAGTACGGTCTCCGCCCCAACGTGATGGCGCGGCCGTCCTTCGCCGGCTAGCGTCCCCCGGTCCTCACGCGCGTGCCAGCAGCCAGGCGCAACCATCCCCTTCACCGGCGGCGAGAACGCGGAGACCGGCGAACGCGACCGGCAGTTCGCCGGCCGCCGCACGGAACGGCCCGGGCCCCCGCCCGACTTCGCTGAGCACGGCGACGGCCAGCAGCCCTCCTGGCGCCAGGCGCTCGACGATCGCCCGGTCGAGGCGGCGGTCGCGAAACTTGTGGCAGAGGATGACCTCGACCGGCGGACCGGCCGGCAGGCCGTCGTCGAAGTCGGCGACGTCGAAGCGGCAACGGTCGCCGACCCCGCAGCGGCGGGCCAGGTACCGGGCGTGACCGGTGGCGACCGGCGAGATGTCCAGCCCCACGACATCGAGCCCCCGCCGGGCCAGCCAGACGCTGCCGAGGCCCTGCCCGCAGGCCAGCTCGAGGGCGCGTCCCGTGGTCGGGAAAACGTCTTCGCAAGCCGCGAAGACACCGGGGACCGCCACCGCGCCCACCGCGGGGGGCCCGAGGCTGGCATACCGCTTGTCCCAGCGCAGCCGGTCACCCTCGACCACGTGCGTCACCCTACCCAGGGCCCGGCCGAGCGAATGCCGACGGTTGCGCGCACGCCGTTCCTACACTGGACCGGTGTCCACGGCAGCGGCTTCTCCGAGAGCCGGAGCAGCACGCCGCTCCGATCGCCGTCCCGGGCAGACCATCCGCAAGGTGCTCGACGCCGGAATGGAGGAACTGCGCGAATCGTCGTACGCGAACCTGACGATGCGCGCGGTCGCGACCCGGGCCGGGGTCTCGCCGGCCAGCGCCTACACCTACTTTCCGTCGAAAAGCGCCCTGGTGGCCGCGGTCTACCTGCGTTTCCTATGCGACCTGCCGCTACACACCGACGTCAACGACGCGACCCGGACCCGTGTCAGCGCCACCCTGCGGGACATGGCCGTGGCGGTCGCCGACGAGCCCGAGTTGACCGTCGCCTGCGGAGCGGCGCTGATGGCCGACGACCCGGCGGTGACGCCCCTTCGCGAACAGATCGGCGAGGAGGTGTCCAGGCGGATCGCGGCGGCGTTGGGCCCCGGCTGGCCCCGCGCGGTGAAATCCACGCTGCAAATGACGTTCGCCGGAGCGCTCATGACGGCTCGCTTCGTCACGTATCAGGAGATCGCGGGGCAACTCGACCGGGCCGTCGAGCTCATCCTGGGAGAGCCCGCGGCCGGATAGGCGGCTGGATAGAGGGCTAGATAGAGGGCTAGATAGAGGGCTAGATAGAGGGCTAGATAGAGGGCAGCTTCCGGGACGCCCGTCCGGCCCGCAGGAAGCGCCCGAGCTTCCGATTGCCCAGCGCGAGAGAGGCGTTGCCCCCGCCGAAGCCCCCGCCGAACGCGAGCTGTCCCGACACCAGCACCGCGCTGACCGTGTCGTCGTTGCGGTTGACCATCCGCGACAGCCCGCCGTAGGACTGCACCGGGTGTTCGGCGTAGCTGTCGAGGGAATCGTCGAGCTTGTCCGGGTCGAGCACGACGATGTCGGCCCGGTCGCCTTCGCGCAGCGTGCCCGCATCGATCCCGTACCACAGCCCGAGTTCGCCGGTGAGCCGGTGCACGGCGCGCTCCATCGACAGGAACGGTCTGCCGTTCTTCTCGGCGTCGTGCGCGTGCCGCAGCAAGCGCAGGCCGGAGTTGTAGAAAGCCATGTTGCGCAGGTGTGCGCCGGCATCGGAGAAACCCATCTGCACGGCCGGGCTCTGCGCCAGCGTGCGGAGCAGTTCGGGCCGGTGATTGGAGATGGTGGTGCGCCAGCGCAGACTTTCGCCGTGCTCGACCACCAGGTCGAGGAAGGCGTCGACCGGGTGCAGCCCCCCGCGGTCGAGTCCCACCTGCCCGAAGGACTTCCCGATCACCGACCGGTCGGGGCAGGCCACGATCTCGGCGTCGAAGAAGTCGCGATGCCACACCCTGGGCCCGAATTTCTGCCCGTAGTCCCTGCGGAACCAGCGGCGATATTCCTCGTCGCGCATCAACTCGTTGCGCTCGACCTCGTCCTGCAGGTGCAGAGCCGCGGCACCGGAGCCGAACTCCTCGAAGACCACCAACGAGATTCCGTCGGCGTAGACCTCGAACGGCACCGGCAGATGCTGCCAGCGAAAGTCACCGCCCAGGGCGTTGACGAGCCTACCGAGCCGGTCCATGACGTGGATGACGGGCGGGATGGCCTTGATGTCCGCGGCCGAGAGCAGGCTGGTCTTCAACCGGGGACGACCGATTCCCAGCGACGTCACCAGTTGCGACAGCACCGACAGGGGATTCTTGATGTCGGGCCCGGACTGCAGGATCTTGTCGCGCCGCCGGAGAATGGCGTTCAGGCGGCGCAACTCGCGCGGGGTGGCATAGGTCGACGGCAGCGTGCGTGAGCGGCAGAGCTCCCCGTCGAGTTTGTCGAACAGCAGTTGCTGCGAGGACATCCCGACGAATCCTTCGTCGAGCGCCTCCTCGAGCATCGACTCCATCCGCGCCAATTCCGCCGGCGAGGGCCGCACGTCCTTGCGGGTCGCGCGGTCCAGCCCCATGGTCGCCGCCCTCATGTCGGAGTGACCGATGAAGGCGGCGACGTTGGGGCCCAGGTTCAGTTGCTCGAGCGCGGCCACATACTGGCCGGGATCGCTCCAGGTGCGCGCCCGGTCCAGGTGCTCGATCACGTAGCGCCGGGGGATCGCCTCCACGCGGCCGAAGATGTCGCCGGCGTCGACGTTGTTCAGGTACACCGTGGACAACGAGCACGAACCGAGCATCACCGTCGTCACACCGTGCCGCAGCGATTCGGAAAGCCCTGGCTCGCAGAGGGTTTCGATGTCGTAATGGGTGTGGATGTCGATCATGCCCGGAATCACCCACTGGCCCGTCGCATCGATGACGTCGGCGCCCGGCGCCTCGATCGGTGCGGCGGTGATCGTGGCGACGCGGCCGTCGCGCACACCGATGTTGCGCGGGGCCGACGGAGCGCCCGTTCCGTCGAACCAGCGGCCGTTGAGGATCACGGTGTCGTACTGCATTGTTCGGCCTCCCTGCCGGCGCCGGGCCGGATACCGTGCGGCACCGACTCGCGCCGGGCGTGCGCGTCGCTCGCGATTCCGCCTCCAGACGTGCGGTGATCATACACACGGTCTGCGATGTCTACCGAGACGGCTCGGGCTGCGCAGCACCGCCCGCCCTGCCGAGCGGGGCCGAACTCCGTGCTCGGACGCTATGATCCGCGTGTGGGGACGACCGGACGCCGGACGACCGTTCGCTGAGCATGCGCAGCCACGGTTGGGCGGGGAACACGCCCGCCTCCGACGAGGAGGCCATCGAGCGCATCCTGGATGCCGCCGACGCGATCATCGAGGAGCGCGGCTCGGCGATGCGCATCGCCGACGTGGCCCGCGTCCTCGGGGTGACACGGCAGACCGTCTACCGGTACTTCCCCGGCACGCAGGCGCTGCTGGTGGCATCGGCGATGCGCTCGGCCGACGGGTTCCTGGACCGCTCGGCGGCCCACCTGGCGGGTGTCACCGACCCGGTGGTGGCGGTGACGGAGGGGATCGCCTTCGCGGTCGAACAGCTGGCCTCCGACAAGCAGGTCGAATTCGTGCTCAATCAGCGCCACCGCGGCGGCCAGAAAGTGTCGATCGTGTCGGACACCGCCCTGGCTTTCGCCCGCTCCATGCTGCACCGCTTCGAAATCGATTGGGAGAGTGTCGGGTTCGACGAAGCAGCGTTGGACGAACTGAACGAGTTCTGCCTTAGGGTCCTGCATTCGTTTCTCGCCGACCCGGGACGGCCACCGCGCAGCGGCCCCGAACTGCGCCGCTACCTCACCCGCTGGATCGGGCCCGCGATCGCCTATCCGCAACTGGTCAGAGCGATGGACACCCTGCGCTTGCCGGAGCCGTCCCCCGGGCGTCGGCGCCCCCCGGCGGCGTCCTGACCCGATCGGCGAACCGGGACATGGCCATACACTTTCGCGACTGTGTTGCCCGGCGGGCCGCTTCGGACGGCCGGCGTCGACGGATGAAGGAGCAGACTTGGTGGGTCTGGCGCAGTTGGCGCTGAACAGTGCACCGGTGTTCGGTGGCGCGATGCTCGCCATCGTGGCCGGGCAATTCCGTGGCCCCGACTACCGGGCCCTGATCAAGCAGGACATGGACCTGCTGGACCGCCTGCCGCCAGACGCCACCGCCAGGCGAGCGGAGTTGCAGCGCACGATCGACGCACGCATCGACGACCTGATCGACGGCTCCGACCGAAGTCGCGCGTTGCGTCAGGCCGCCCTGTCTTATCAAGGCAATTGGCGCGACATCGTGCTGCTGGCCTGTGTGGTGCTGTTCACCGTCATCTGGTGCGAGGTCAACCACAGCCGCAGCAACTGGCTCCCGATGTTCGTGCTGTTGATCCTGCTGTCGCTGGTGACTGCTGCCTACGCGCTGCGCGGCCTGCTGCGTGCCGTGAATTCGCTGACGCCCAAGCATCGCCGGGCGGGTTCATGACCCGGTGACGATCATCTCGTGCAGGTCCGGTATCGACCACGGCCCGGCCTCGTGGTGATCGCGGTAGCCCAGCACCCGCGGCGTCGGACGATCGAACCTGCCGACGAATCCTCCTGCGGCGACGAATATCTGACCGGTCACCTCGCGCGCCAGGTCGCTCGCGAGGTAGGCGTAGAGCGGGGCGACGAACTCGGCGGGGGCGCTGTCCAGCGATGCCCGCATTTTCACCTCGTCGAGCAGCCCCCGACGATGCAGGTCCGCGATGTGTTGTTCGTACTCGGCCCCGGTGGACAACCGGGTCCGCGCACCGGGGCACACCACGTTGGCCCGCACGCCATAGGCTTTGAGCTCGGCGGCGACGGCCATCGTCAGTGCGTTGACGGCGCCCTTGCCGGCGGGGTACCCGGTGCCGCCGTAATCGCCGAGAAACGCCACCGAGCTGGTGTTGACGATCGAACCGCGCCCCTGGGGGGCCATGACGCGGGCGGCGGCCCGGCAGGTGTGGAACGCCGTGCCGAGGTGCGCACCGATCAGGTGGTCGAACTGCGCCGGCGAGATGTTCAGGATCGATGACCCCGGGGGCTCGGCAACCCCGGCGCAGTTGACCAGGACGTCCAGCCTGCCGAACGCGCCGATGCATTGATCGACGACAGCACCGGCGATCCGCTCGTCGTCGACGGCGCCGACGACCGCGGTCGCCCGTCCGCCCGAAGATCTCAGCGCTGCGACGGTCTCGTCCACGGCGGCCGCGTCACGCCCGTTGACGACCACGCCGGCACCGAGAGAGCACAGCAGTTCGGCAACCGCGCGTCCGATCCCCCGGCTGCCGCCGGACACTACCGCACCCCGACCGGCCAGCAAATCCTCGCTCATCGCGCCGGACCTTCCCAGCGCCGCATTACCTGCCGGAAGGCTTCGCCCGGCAGGACCTTCCGAGTGGGCTCGCAAAACGATGGTCGGGCGCGCGTGTTCGACATCACCGGAACCGTACCGCGCCGGTGCGCCGACGTGCCCCAACCGGGCCGAGCGGGACGCCTGCACCCGGCGAGGTTTCCGCCAGGTGAACAGCACATGAACCAACGGGTGTACCACGAACCGCCGCGGGCAAAGCGGTGATGGCGTCGGACCCCTGGCCCTCCGCGGCCCAATACGACGAGCCACCAAGGGATTCCCCGCGTTGCGCCACGCCCGCCGCCGGGCGTGCGATCGCTTGTGGCTAAGGGCCGGATCGCACGCGAACGGCGGTAGAACCCTTCTCGCAAGCCAGATTTCGCGTACCCGTCGCGGGTTGGAGCGATGTCGCGTATAGTCGCCAGTGAGTCCGTTCTGGACAGGTCGCCGTTTAGCTCAAAGCGGCCAGTCAGCCGCTCGGCTGCTGGGTTTCCGTGGCATACGTCGATAAGTCAACTGCCACCGCCCCCGTTAGCACCGTGCGCGCTGCGGCCAATATCCACACGGATACGGGTGCCGCGGGAGGCGCCTCGGGCATCCACATGCCTTGCCGTCCCGCTGCACACGACGCAGAGGAAGAGCAACGATGCAAACTGTTCCGTGCACGTGTCGAGTCCGACGGTGGGGGTTCTCCAGCCGATGACCGACGTCCTGGCCCCGCCCCGCCCCTCTAGCTCGACCACATCACAACCGGACGACTCTTATGACGACGTCATCGAGATGTTCGTCGCGCTGCGCCAGATGCCAGCCGAATCGCACGAGTACCAACACCAACGCGAACGCATCGTGGCCCGCTGCCTGCCGCTGGCCGACCACGTGGCCAGCCACTTCGGACGTCGCGGCGAAGGTCTCGACGACTTGACGCAGGTCGCACGCCTGGGCCTGATGAACGCCATCAACCGTTTCGACCCCGAAAAAGGGCCCAGCTTCATCGGGTTTGCGGTCCCCACCATGATGGGTGAGGTCCGTCGCTATTTCCGCGACTACAGCTGGGGCATGCGTGTCCCTCGGCGGTTGCGCGAGCTGCACGTCCAAATCAGCAGAACTACAGGAGATTTGGCGCAGAAGCTGGGTCGGGCGCCCACAGCCGGCGAGCTCGCGCAGGTTCTGGAAGTCCCCCATGAGGAGATCGTCGAGTGCCTCGTCGCGGGTGACGCCTATCGGCTCGAGTCCCTGGACGCGCCCATCGGCGCCGACGGTTCGGGCAATCCCCGGCTGGTGGCCGACGCGGTCGGTGGCGTCGATCCTCAGATCGACCACATCACCAACAGGGAAGCGGTCCGCGCCCTCGTCAGCGCGCTACCCCGCCGCGAACGCGAGGTCCTGCACATGCGGTTCTTCGAATCGATGACCCAGAGCCAGATCGCCGAACGGATAGGCGTCTCGCAGATGCAGGTGTCGCGCATCCTCGCCAACACGCTGCGCTGCCTCCGCGACCAGTTGGAGTAGCACGCCGCTGCCACACCGCCCCTTTCCGGTACGCCCGATTTGCCGGCGATGTACTGTCCGATTCGGCATTCGAGTCGGCTTGCCTCGCCTGAGGCGGCCCGGGACGGAGCCGGGAAGGGGCGCGTGCGGTGAGGTTTTCTCCGGCGGTTCTGGCGGGCGTGGCCGCGGCGACGGCGCTGACGGTCGCGCTGAACGCCTGTGGCAGCCATTCGACGTCGTCGAACCCGAAACCAGGGTCTGCCACCTCGGCCCCGGGCACCAGTGGTCCGGCACCGGCCTCGACGGCCGCGGCACAGCCGGGCCACTACTCCGGCCTGCTGATCCAGGCGACGGACATCAACGCCCCCGTGACCTTCACCGGCGGCCCCCCGACGGACAACCCGAACGGCAAACCGGGCGTGGCCGTGACATTCCGCGATGAAGACGGCAGTCACCAGATCAAGGACACCATCCAGGTGTACCCCGATCCCGCCGCCGCAACGGCCGCGCTGAACGCGGCAAAAGGCGCGCAGGGCGACGTCGTGAAGAACCCGACGTCACGCCCGGCCAACATCGGCACGGGCGGAACGACACTGTCCGGCGATTCCCCGGACGGCAACAAGGGCGTGACGGTCCTGCTGTTCACCGAGGGCAGGGCCCTAGTCACGCTGCAGTTCGACGGCCCGCCCGGCTCACTGGTGCCCCAAGACTTCATGACCGAGGTCGGCCAGAAGCAGGACGCGGCCGTCAAGAAGGGGCTCGGCGGCTGAGCCTCGGACCGGTGGACCGACCGTGTCCGCCCGCACTTTGACGCGTGCCGGCGCTATCGTCGTGGGCGCCACCGGCGGCCGCAACCGGTGCCACGCAGCCCTGACCTGCCGAGGAGTTCGATGAACGTCGTCAATGGCCTGCCCGGTCATGCCCTGCTGCTGCACTTCGTCGTAGGGCTGGTGCCGCTGACCGCGCTGCTGGAGATCGTGTGCGGACTGTGGCCGGCCGCCCGGCGCGGCCAGCTGATGTGGCTGACGCTGATCTCGGCCGCCGTGACCATGGTGTTGACGCCGATCACCGCGAACGCCGGCCTGTGGCTCTACAGCCTGCGGGCCAGCCCGAGCCCCATCCTGCGCGAACACGCCGCGCTCGGCAGCACGATGGTCTATTTCGCCGCCGCTCTGCTGGCGGTCGCCGTCGGACTCGTCGTGCTGCGCGTGACCGAACACAGGTCACCCAAGCCGTCGGTCGCCATGTCCGTCATCACCGGGATAGTCGTTCTCGCCGTCGGAATCTCATCGATGATCCAGATCTACCGAGTCGGTGACGCCGGCGCTCGGTCCGTGTGGGGTAGCGAGATAGCACGCCTGGAGAAGGCACACAAGCCATAGTCTCCGGCCGCGAATAACCCTCTACGCCACCGGCCGATGTCGACGTGGCCGCAAAGTTCCCCGCGGGATGAGCATTGTGTCGTACCGTTCCCCCAGGCTCCATGGGGGCCGCGAAGGATCGCTCGGGGGCGGCTGCGGGGGCATTTCCGGACGGGAGTCAACACGATGAGAGTGCGTGTCAGAGTCACCGCAGCGTGTGCCGCGCTGCTCACGGCGGCGGGATGCGGCGGCGACCCGGTCGGTGCCAAAGAGGCCGGCGCTTCGTCGGCGGAGGCATCGCAGGTGGCCAAGCCGGCCTCCGCGTCGGGGAAGGTGACGATTCGTTACGAGGACGCGGAAACGCCGGAGGCGTTGCACGGCCGCCAGATCATGCAGGACGCAAAGGTCCTCGAAGACCTCGCCCAGCACATCGAGGACGACCTGCTGCTGCCGTCCAACCTGGGGCTCGCGGGCAAGCAGTGCAACACGGACAACGATTTCTACGACCCCGCCGCCAACGAGATTCAACTCTGCTACGAGGCACGGGATCACGCGGAACGGCTCTTCGCCGGGAACGGCAGCCCGGATCCGGTGACCCCCGCCGTCGACGAAGCGGTCTCGGCGGCCTACCACGAGCTCGGTCACGCCACGCTCGCCATGTACGAACTGGCGTTCACGGGACGCGAGGAGGACGTGGCCGACCAACTTTCGGCGTTCATGCTTCTCACCCCCGGCGCCGACGGACAGCCCTATCCCAACGGTGTCCGCATCGCGACCGACACCGCCCAGGAGTGGAAGCTGAGCGCAAAGGAGTCCGGCGACGCGAACGAACTGCCGTTCTGGGACGGACACTCGATGGACATCACGCGGATGTACAACTGGGAGTGCTGGATCTATGGTTCGGACCCGGCGGCCAACGCCGGCATCGTCACGTCGGGCGACCTTCCCGAAGACCGGGCGGGCAACTGCGAGGAAGAGTTTCGCAACATGTCCAGGGGATGGCAGCAGCTGCTGGGTGCGCACTTGCGCAAGCCGAGCTGAGAAGCCGACCTCGGCCTGCCGGAGGACTCAGCCGGCTGCCCCCACGCACGCTGCGACGCGGGCCCACGAGTTGTTGGCGTATCCGCCCGGATTCCACAGCGAATCCGCCGATTCCGACTGCAGGGCGCCGGTGTCATCCCAGGCGCGGGCGATGATCCGCAACGGGCCCGGCCCGACGGTCACGGTCAGTGACCAGGGCTGCCATGACCATTCGCCGGGGGCGGGATGTAGGCGGGCCTGCTGCCAGCTGAGCCCGTCGTCCAGGGATACTTCGACCCGCGCCACGCCGCGACCGTCGCCCGCGATCCCGTAGCCACGAATGGTCAGCTCGCCCGGCGACACCCGGTCGCCGTCGGTGGGGTGGAGGATGTCGCAGTTGAGCGGCAGCGCCGACAGCGCGATGCCCTCGCCCGGGGCCGCCGACTCCGGGTCGGCGTCTGCCGGCAGGACGCGGTAATCGTGGGCCTGGAAGTAACCGTCCGACGGGCCGGGCTGCACCGTGATCGCGGTCACCCATTTGACGCTGCGGGCGCCGATGTATCCGGGCACGACCACCCGTACCGGGCCGCCGTGGGCGCGGGGAAGCGGTTCTCCGTTCATCTGCCACGCAAGCAGCACTTCCCGTGACATGGCCTTGCTCAGCGGTATCGAGCTCCCGTAGGCCTGGACGGGCCGGGCCCGCTCCGCGACGTCCAGAGCCCGGAACGCGACATGCAACCCGTCCTCGGAACGCACCCCGGCGGCCGCGAGGACGTCAGCCAGGCGGGCACCGCCCCACTCCGCCGTCGAGATCGCCCCGTGGGACCACGGCTCCTCCCCCGGAATCGGTCGCACCCGCAGCAGATCCTCACGGCGATTCCCGGCACACGCCAGAGTCGCCACCACGCGGTGCCGGTCGAAACCGGCGCTCAGCTGGTCATAGGTCAGGGTGAGCGGCGTGGCCACCCGGCCCTCGACCGTGAGGCGCCACTGTTCGGGTGCGATGTCGGGAAACGAGCCGTGATTGCGCGCATAGAAAGCGTCGATCGGGGTGATGTCGCTTTCCGCCAACACCGCGGCGGGCGGCTCGGCGTTGTACGGGCTCTGCTTCCGCACGATCATGTCGTCGCGTTTGATCCCCAGCACTGCGGTCGGTGTCATGAGGAGTGGTTACCCAGTCGGACGGGCACGACTCACGATTCCTCACCGGGCGGCCGAAGCCTGCTCGCGCAGCGGGCGGATCCCCCGGCGAGCCCGGCCGGGGTCACGCGGTGGGGGTCAGCAGAAACAGGCGGAATTGCCTTCCGCCCGCCAAGGATTCGGCGATCCGGTAGTTGGGCCACTGCCGCAGCACGGTGGCCCACGCCGTCTCGCGTTCCGCACCGGTGAGGAACCGGACCTCGGCGGTGAACACCTGGCGGCCCCGGCGCACGCTGACGCGTTGTGCCGACTTGAGATTCGCCGACCACGATGGGTGACGCCGGCGGCCCCAGTTCGACCCGACCACGATCAGCCCCTCCCCGGCGGGGGCGGACAGAACCGTCGCGGTCCGGGCGAGACCGGTCTTGCGGCCCGAGACGGTGATCCGAACACCGGGCAGCCCGACGAGTTCGAGCACGCCGACCCGCCCGACGCTGAGGAACCGCAGCACCGACTCGAGAGCTTCGATCAGCGGACTTCCGGCCAACACCAGCCAGCGGTATGCGGTCGGGTTCCGCGCCAGCCGCTGCAGCGGATTCATACGGACACTGTATTCCGGGTTGCTCCCCGCCGGGTGTCGGGCCGATGAAATGACCTCGGCTACCGGGCTTTTCGTCCAGTTCTCGGGCCGTGGCGGCGGGTTACCGGTGGGGCCGCCACCGAACTAAATAAATTGCTTGATTTAATGTTGCTGGCGGTGTTCACTGAGGCGATGACCGCCGAGCGGATGGTTCGATCCGGCAGGTCGACGGGCACGCGGGAGGCGATCTTGTCGGCCGCCGAGGTGCTCTTCGCCGAGCGTGGCATGTACGCGGTGTCAAACCGGCAGATCAGCGAGGCCGCGGGCCAGGGCAACAACGCGGCCGCGTGCTATCACTTCGGTACCCGAACCGACCTGCTGCGGGCGATCGAGCGCAAGCACCGCGAGCCGATCGAGCAGTTGCGCGCCCGGATGCTGACCGATATCGGCGATTCGGCCGAACTGCGGGACTGGGTCAGGGCACTGGTGCGCCCGCTCACCGATCACCTGGCGGCGCTGGGCGTTCCCAGCTGGTATGCGCGGTTCGCCGCCCAGGCGATGGCCGACCCGACGTGCCGCCACGTCGTCACCAAGGACGCTCTCACCTCGCCGGGGCTGGTGCGCACCATCGAGGGCATCAACCGCTGCCTGCCCGACCTGCCCAGACGGGTGCGCTCGGAACGCATCGTGATGGTGCGCAACCTGCTGGTGCACACCTGCGCCGAGCACGAAGGCGCGCTGGCCGAGCACGGGGCGGGATCGCGTTCGGCGTGGCCGGTCGCCGGCGAAGGACTGATCGACGCGATCGTCGGCCTGTGGCGCGCGCCGGTGCACGTGAGCGCGGCGGGCGGCTAGGTGTCGCCGGAACGGACACGACCACAACCGAGGAGCAGCATGACCGACGTCTCGACCGGCACCGCCACCGACATTCCCGAGTTCCCGATGACGCGCGCACCGGGCTGTCCCTTCGCCCCGCCGCCGGAGTCGTTGGCGCTCAACGCGAACCGGCAACTCAGCCGCGTCCGGATCTGGGACGGCAGCACGCCCTGGCTGATCCACGGCTACGACGCGATCCGCGCGTTGTTCACCGACTCCCGCGCCAGCGTCGACGACCGGCTGCCCGGCTACCCGCACTGGAACGAGGGGATGCTTGCCACGGTGCACACCCGGCCGCGTTCGGTGTTCACCTCCGACGGCGAGGAGCACACCCGCTTCCGTCGGATGCTGTCCAAGCCGTTCACCTTCAAGCGGGTCGAGGCACTGCGCCCGGCGGTTCAGCAGATCACCGACGACCACATCGACGCCCTGCTGGCCGGCCCGAACCCGGGCGACATCGTCAGCACGGTGGCGCTGCCCATCCCGTCGCTGGTCATCAGCCAGCTGCTGGGTGTGCCGTACGAGGATGCGGACTTCTTCCAGGCGCAGGCCCAGCGGGGCATGGGTCGGTACGCCACCGCGGAGGACACCGCGCAGGGCGCCGCCTCGCTGGCGAAGTACATCGCCAACCTGGTGCGGACCAAGATGCACGATCGCTCCGAGGACCTGGTGTCCGACCTCGCCGAGCGGGTGAGCGCCGAGGAGCTCAGCGTGCGCGAGGCCGCGCAACTGGCCACCGGGGTGCTGATCGCCGGCCACGAGACGACGGCGAACATGCTCAGCCTGAGCGTCGCGGCCCTGCTCGATCACCCCGAGCAGCTGGCGCTGATGCGCGACACCGCCGACCCCAAGGTGATCGCCGTGGCCGTCGAGGAGCTGATGCGCTATCTCAGCATCATCCAGACCGGCCAGCGCCGCATCGCCGTCGAGGACATCGAGATCGGCGGCGAGACGATCCGGGCGGGCGAGGGCATCATTCTGGACGTGGCGCCGGCGAACTGGGATGCGCGTCAGTTCCCGGCCCCGGACCGGCTGGACCTTACCCGCGACGACGGCCCGCATGTCGGCTTCGGCTACGGCCGCCACCAGTGCGTCGGTCAGCAGCTGGCCCGGATGGAACTGCAGATCGTGCTGCCAACCCTGCTGCGCCGCATCCCGACGCTGCGGCTGGCGGTGCCGCTCGACGAGCTGCCGTTCAAGCACGACGCCCTGGCCTACGGCGTCTACGAGCTCCCCGTGACGTGGTGAGAGTTTGGCTGCCGTGAAGCCGGGTCTCGCCCTGCAGGTGCCGGATCTGTCCGGCCGCCTCGCCGTCGTGACCGGCGCCAACAGCGGCCTGGGTTTCGGGCTGGCGAAACGCCTGGCGGCCGCGGGGGCCGAGGTGGTCATGGCCGTCCGCAGCAGGGCCAACGGCGACAACGCGGTCGCCGCGATCCGCCGCGAACTGCCGCAAGCCAAGCTGGCCGTCAAGCAGCTGGACCTGGCGTCGCTGCGCAGCGTGGCGGCGCTCGCGGACGAACTGGTCGCCGAGGGCCGCCCGGTCGACGTCCTGATCAACAATGCCGGCGTCATGACACCACCGCAGCGTCAGACGACCTCCGACGGCTTCGAATTGCAGTTCGGCACCAACCATCTGGGGCACTTCGCGTTGACGGGCAGGCTGCTGCCCGTGCTGCGCGCCGCCGGGTCGGCGCGCGTGGTGACCGTCGGCAGCCTCGCCGCGACACAGCGCAGGCTGGATTTTGACGACGCCAATGCCCAATCGGGCTACCGGCCCATGCGCTCCTACGGGATGGCCAAGCTTGCGCAACTGATGTTCGCCGTCGAGTTGGACCGGCGCAGCAGCGAACGCGGCTGGGGCGTGATGTCCAACGCCGCGCACCCCGGGCTGAGCAAGACCAACCTGCTCAGCGGCGCGTCCTACGGACGTGAGAAACCCACGCTGCAGGCGCGACTGACGCGCCTGACGTGGCGCCTGCTGCCTTTCATGTGGCTCGACGTCGACGAGGGCCTCAAACCGTCGCTCTACGCCGCTGTTTCGCCGGACGCCCGCGGGGCCGAGTACTACGGTCCGCGGGGGTTCTACGAAACGGCCTGCGGCGGAGTCACCTTCGCCGCGGTCCCCCGCCTGGCACGCAGCGAGCCGGACGTGGCGAAACTGTGGCGGCTTTCCGAACAACTCACCGGTGTCACGTACCCGGACTGACCGCAGGAAGTGATGCACATGTCGACTCGAACCCGAACGCCCTACCCGGAGGGCGTGATCGGCGCACCCAAGCACCGGCGCGGTCACGCCGCGGGTTCGGACACCGGCCTGCCGCCCGGGACCGAGGTGTTCTCGGCCGACAACCACGTCTCGGTGGCCGACGACATCTTCTACGAGCATTTTCCCGACGACTTGAAGGACCAGGCGCCGCGCATCTGGTACGAGGACGGCGCCTACCTGCTGGGCCGCCCCGGCGAGTCGATGGTGGTCGGCGACTTCAGCGCGGTGCTCATGCAGTACGACGGCCTGGCCGGCGCGGCCACGAACAACGTCGACGCCCGCATCCGCGACCTCGCCGAGGACGGGGTCGACAAGGAATTGGTCTTCCCCAACGCGGTCCTGGCGTTGTTCCACTATCCGGACAAGGCGCTGCGTGAGCGGATCTTCTGCATCTACAACGAACACATCGCCGGCCTGCAGGAGCGCTCCCGCGGCCACTGCTACGGCGTCGGGCTGATCAACTGGTGGGATCCCCGCGGCGCCCGGCGCACCCTGGAGCAACTGAAGTCCTTGGGAATCAGGACATTCCTGATGCCGTTGAACCCCGGCAACGACGACAACGGGCGCATCATCGATTTCTCGAGCCCCGAGATGAGGGCGGTGTGGGAGGAGATCGAGGCCTCCGGCCTCCCGCTCACCCACCACATCGGGGAAAGCCAGCCGAAATCCCCGAGCGCGGTCAACAGCGTGGCGGTCGCCATGATGGTCAACATCGACTCGTTCCGGGAAATGTTCTCCAAGTACATCTTCGGCGGCATCCTCGACCGGCACCCGCGCCTGCGGATCGGCTGGTTCGAGGGCGGAATCGCCTGGGTGCCAACGGCGTTGCAGGACGCCGAGCACGTCCTGGCGTCGTATCGACACATGCTCGCATACCAGCCCCGCCACGACGTCCGGCACTACTGGGAGACCCACATGTGCGCGTCGTTCATGGTCGACGCCCTCGGCCTCGGCCAGATCGACCAGATCGGTATCGACAAGGTGATGTGGTCCTCCGACTATCCGCACAACGAGAGCACATTCGGGTATTCGGAGCGGTCGCTGGCCGCGGTGGTCGACGCCGTCGGCGCCGAGGATGCCGCCCGTGTCGTCGGCGGCAACGTCCGAGAATTCCTGGGGATTCAGTCATGACCGGCCTACTCACCGCCCGGGGCGCACGCCTGGACATCCCCGACGAACCGGACTTCGCGCGCATGCGCCGCGAGGTCGGCGCACGGCTGCGCGCGGCGATGGCCGACCACGGCGTCGACGCGCTGATCCTGTCGATGAACGGCTATGTCACCTATGCGACGGGTGTCAGCTGGCCGCTGCTGGACGCCGGCCTTTCGCACGTAGAGCGGCCGGTGGCGGTCGTGCTCGCCGACGACGAGCACCCCCACCTCTTCCTGCCGTTCCGCGGCGGCGCGTCGTCCCCACCGCCGGTGCCCGACGACCATGTGCACGGGCCGGTATATCTCGAATTCGACCATGGCGTAGAGCGATTCGCCGGTGAGTTGGCCGCGTTGCTGCCGTCCGGGGCCAACGTGGCCGTCGACGAATTGACGGGCGCGATGCGACGGTCGGGCCCCGGGCTGTTCCCCGGTGGCGAACCCTCCGACGCTGCGATCGTGCTCGGCGCGGCCCAACTGGTCAAGACGCCCGACGAGCTTTCCTGCCTGCGCCGGGCCTGCCGCATCACCGAGGAGGCGATGGCGGAGGTGCAGAAGGCGCTGGCACCCGGTGTCCGGCAGACCGACCTGTCGGCCGTTCTCGTGCGCCGCGCCTTCGAGCTCGGCGCCACCACCAACATGCTCGACGCCATCTGGCAGGTGATGCCTGCGTCCCGGGAAACCGGGGTTTGGACGACGCACGGCGACCTCGCGTTGCCGCTGCTGCCCACCGCCCGCGAACTGGCCGCCGGCGACGTGTTGTGGACCGACATCAGCATCGGCTACGCCGGGTACTGTTCGGATTTCGGGCGCACCTGGCTGGTCGGCAAGGACCCCACGCCGCGGCAGCAGGACCAGTTCCGGCAATGGCGCGCCATCCTGGACGCCGTGCTCGCGGTGACCAGGGCGGGCGCCACGTCGGGCGATCTGGCGCGCGCGGCGATCGCGGCAAACGGCGGGCGCAAGCCGTGGCTGCCGCACTTCTACCTGGGCCACGGGATCGGCACGTACCCGGCGGAAGCGCCGATGATCGGGACGGATCTCGGCGAGGACTTCGACGACAACTTCGTATTCCCGCCGGGCATGGTGCTGGTGCTGGAACCAGTGGTCTGGGAAGACGGCACCGGCGGCTATCGCAGTGAGGAGATCATCGTGATCACCGAGGACGGCTACACGCCGATCACCGACTACCCCTATTCGCCTTATGGCGACTGAAGTTCTGCCCGACGAGCGGGCATTGCGGCTGGCCCGTCGCGAGCGCGCCCTGGCCCAGATGGACGCCCACGACCTCGACATCCTGGTGCTCGGCCGGCAGGCCAACATCCGTTACGTCACCGGCACCCCGCAGCTGTGGATAGCCGGGACGCGCCCGTTCGGGCCGATGTGCGTGATGATGCGCACATCCGGCGAGATCTACCTCAACAGCACCGACGACGAAGGGGTTCCGGAGGAGATCGGCCGCGACCACCTTTACGGGCTGGCATGGAATCCGATGACGCTCATCGACGTGCTGAAGAAGATCGACGGCGCCGAAACCGCGCGAAGGGTCGGAACGGACGCGATCACACCGACTTTCGCCGCCCTGTTGCCCGAGGCGTTCCCCAACGCCGCAGTCGTCGACGGCGAGCCCACCATGCGTGCGGCGCGCCGCATCAAGACGGCCGAGGAGGTTGCGGCGATGGGCACGGCGCTCCGCGTCGCCGAGCAGGGACTGGCCGCCGGCCTAGCCGCACTGCGACCGGGGCGGTCCGAACGGAGCCTGGCCGCGACCGTTTTGGAGGCCATGGCCGCGGGCGGGGTGAGCACGCCGGCCACCCAGGACACCGCCTGGGCGACCTCGCGGGAACACCCGTGGCGGCGGGCCGACGGCCCGGTTCGTGAAGGTGACCTTGTCGCTTTCGCCGCCGGTGCCCTGGCGGACGGGTATGTGGCCGAGCTGGGCCGGACCCGGCCCGCGGGTGACGCGATGGACAGTTGTGCTCGCGAGCTGTTCGGGCGCTCGGATGCGTTGTACGACAGGATGCTTGCCGCCTGCCGGCCGGGCGCGCGTGCCGATGGGCTGCTCGCGGCGTATGAGGACGCAGGCGAGCCGCTGCCGCCGATGCCGGTTGCGCACGGGCTCGGACTGGGGTTCGATCCGCCGGTGGTCTCCGAAGAACTCTGCGCCGCAGGTGAACACGATCGACTGGACGCCGGAATGGTGCTGGCCCTCACCGGCTACGTGTGGCAGCAGGGCGTCGGGGCGGTCTTTCGCCGCGACACCGTGCACATCACCGACGGGGGCGCCGAGGTGCTGACCGACTTCTCGGCGTGAAAAAACTTGTGTCACTTTGGTTTCTGTGGTCACATTCCGGGGTTTGTTGTCGGTGGGTGCGCATAGTTTGACGGTGTGAGTGTTGACCGGGAGGAGCTCAGGGCGGCGTTCGAC
>NZ_JBYCLG010000080.1:0-5941 GCF_057473785.1 Mycobacterium sp. TH-M103 | reverse complement strand
GTCCGGCCGCAGCGCGATCGCCTCGCCGTCGGCGATCAGGTCGTGCACCGGCAGCGCCAGCGTCGCCTCCACCACCTCGGGCAGGCGGGCGGTGACGTCGTCGAGACTGCGGGTGTAGACGCTCACCGCGCCGCCGGACCGGTGGATCTGCACCCGGGCGCCGTCCAGCTTTGCTTCGAAAATCGTTGTGCCGCCGTGGCGTTCGAGCGCATCGGTCACGCCGGTCGCGGTCTGTGCCAGCATCGGGCCCACCGGGCGGCCGACCCGCAGCGCGAACGCGTCCAGGGCGGTGGCGCCGCCGCACAGCGCGGTCGCGGCCACCGCCGGCAGGTCTCCGCCCAGCATCGCGGCGCGCCGGACCGCGGCGGCGGGAAGATCGGCGGCCGTGGCCACGGCGTCGGCCATGATCCCGGCCAGCGCGCCCTGGCGCAGCTCCCCGCCGAGCAGCCGGAGCAGGAACGTCTGCTCGGGTTCCGTTGCAGCGCCGAATAATCCGACCACGAGGCCGGCCCGGCGCGCCTGCGCGCCCTTCCCCGCCACCGCGCCGATCTCGGAAAGGGTGGCGTCGACGCCGGCGACGGTGAGCGACGGCTCGGCCGCGGGCGCGGGCCTGGACCGCAGCGACGCCCAGCCGACACCGATCTGGCGCTGCGGCAGCTCGCCGGAGAGCCAGGACACCACGACGGCCACCAGCTCCGGGTCGGGCGCGGCGCGGCGCAGCAGCTCGGCGATGAGCGCGACCTTGGCCAGGCGCGACGACGTGCCGCCCACGGCCAGCGACGCCGCGGCCACATCGAGGAGGAGCACGAAACCAGCTTGGCACGGCTCGCCGACAACCCCGCCGGGGCGACGCGCTAGCGTGCCTACGTAACGTTACAGATACCAGGCATTCTGACAAGGAGCACCGGATGGAGATCAACGGAAAGAAGGTCGTCGTCATCGGCGGCGCGTCGGGGATGGGCCGCGCCACCGCCGAACTGCTGGCGCAGCGCGGCGCCCAGGTCGCGGTCCTGGACCGGGAGAACTCCGACGGCAAGAACGTGGCCGACGGGCTCGGCGGCGCGTTCTATCCCGTCGACGTCACCGACTTCACCGGCACCGAGCAGACCCTGCAGAGCGCCGTCGACAAGCTGGGCGGCCTGCACGTCGTGGTGACGACCGCCGGTGGCGGCATCGCCAAGCGGACGCTGACCAAGGACGGCCCGCACGACCTCGAATCCTTCCAGTCCGTCGTCGATCTCAACCTCATCGCCACGTTCAACATCAGCCGCCTGGCCGCCGCGCACATGGCCAAGAACGACCCCGAGGACGAGGAGCGCGGCGTCATCATCAACACCGCGTCGATCGCGGCCTTCGAGGGCCAGATCGGGCAGATCGCCTACACCGCCGCCAAGGCCGGGATCGCGGGCATGTGCCTGACGATGGCCCGCGACCTGGGGTCGCTGGGCATCCGGGTGCTGGCGATCGCCCCGAGCCTGTTCCTGACCGGGATCACCTCCATGGTTCCCGACGAGATGGCGACCGCCCTGGTCAAGGACGCGGCATTCCCCAAGCGGATGGGCCGGCCCATCGAGTACGCGAAGCTGGCGGCGGCCATCGTGGACAACCCGATGCTCAACGGCCAGTGCATCCGGCTGGACGCCGGGCAGCGGTTCGCGCCCAAGTAGCCACCCCGGGTCGGGTTCCTGACGGGAATAAGTACACTCTTTAGGCAGCCGCCCCGCTCCCTTCCGGAGCGGGGCAGGCGGTCAGCCCCCCGCGAGGAGAACCCATGGCTATCGCACTGACCGACGACCACCGCGAGCTCGCCGAGGTGGCGCGCGCGTTCCTCACCTCGCAGAAGGCGCGCTGGGCGGCGGGGTCGCTGCTCGACGCCCCCGACGAGGCGCGGCCGGGATTCTGGCCGAACCTGGTCGAACTCGGGTGGCTCGGGCTGCACATCGACGAGGAGCACGGCGGGTCGGGCTACGGGTTGCCCGAACTCGTGGTGGTGGTCGAGGAACTCGGGCGCGCGGTCGCGCCGGGACCCTTCGTCCCGACCGTGATCGCCTCGGCGGTGATCGCCAAGGACGGCACCGCCGCGCAGAAGTCGCGGCTGCTGCCCGGCCTGATCGACGGAACCGTCACCGCGGGCATCGGCCTGGACGGTCGGGTGCGGTTCGAAAACGGTGTCGCCGAGGGCGAGGCCGGGATCGTGCTGGGGGCCGGGCTGGCCGAGCTGTTGCTGATCGCCGCCGGTGACGACGTCCTGCTGCTGGAGCGCGACCGCGCCGGGGTGTCGGTCGAGGTCCCGGAGAATCTGGACCCGACCCGGCGGTCGGGACGCGTCCGCCTGCAGAACGTGAGCATCACCGCCGACGACGTGGTGGCGGGCGGGCGGGAATCCGCGCTGGCCCGGGCCCGGACGCTGCTGGCCGCCGAGGCGGTGGGCGGGGCGTCGGACTGCGTCGAGTCCGCCGTCGACTACGCGAAGGTGCGCCAGCAGTTCGGCCGCACCATCGCGACTTTCCAAGCGGTCAAGCACCATTGCGCGAACATGCTGGTCGGCGCCGAGTCCGGCGTCGCCGCGGTGTGGGACGCCTCGCGCGCGGCAGCCGAGGACGAGGCGCAGTTCAGGCTGGCCGCCGCGGTCGCGGCGGCGCTGGCCTTCCCGGCCTACGCGCGCAACGCCGAGCTCAACATCCAGGTACACGGCGGGATCGGCTTCACCTGGGAGCACGACGCGCATCTGCACCTGCGCCGGGCGCTGGTGAGTGCGGCCCTGTTCGGCGGTGACGCGCCGCCGTGCGACGTCTTGGAGCGCACCGCGGCCGGGGTGACCCGGGAGAACAGCCTGGACCTGCCGCCCGAAGCCGAAGAGCTGCGTACCCACATCCGCGCCGACGCCGCCGAGATCGCGGCGCTGGACGACAAGGCGCAGCGCGACAAGCTGATCGAGACCGGCTACGTGATGCCACACTGGCCCAAGCCCTGGGGCCGCGCCGCCGACGCCGTCGAGCAACTGGTGATCGAGGAGGAGTTCCGCGCCGCGGGCATCAAGCGCCCCGACTACTCGATCACCGGGTGGGTCATCCTGACTTTGATTCAGCACGGAACCGAGTGGCAGATCGAGAGATTCGTCGAGAAGGCGCTGCGCCAGGAAGAGATCTGGTGCCAGCTGTTCTCCGAGCCCGAGGCCGGCTCGGACGCCGCGTCGGTCAAGACCCGCGCGGTCCGGGTGGACGGCGGCTGGAAGATCAACGGGCAGAAGGTGTGGACCAGCGGCGCCCAGTACTGCGCCCGCGGCCTGGCCACCGTGCGCACCGATCCCGACGCGCCCAAGCACGCCGGCATCACCACCGTGATCATCGACATGAAGGGTCCCGGGGTCGAGGTGCGGCCGCTGCGGCAGATCACCGGCGGCTCGGAGTTCAACGAGGTGTTCTTCAACGACGTCTTCGTCCCCGACGAGGACGTCGTCGGCACGCCCAACTCGGGGTGGACGGTCGCGCGCGCCACGCTGGGCAACGAGCGGGTCAGCATCGGCGGCGGCAGCGGGGCGTTCTACGGCGGGCTGGCCCCCACTTTGGTGCAGCTGGCCGGGCAGAGCGGGGACCGGTTGGCGGGCGCGAAGGCCCGGGTGGGTCGGTTCCTGGCTGAGGATCACGCCCTGCGGTTGCTGAACCTGCGGCGCGCGGCCCGCAGCGTCGAAGGGGCCGGTCCCGGCCCGGAGGGCAACATCACCAAGCTCAAGCTGGCCGACCACATGATCGAGGGCGCCGCGATCTGGGCCGCGCTGGTGGGACCCGAGGTCGCGCTGACCGACGGGCCCGGCGCGGTCGTCGGCCGGATGGCGATGGGCGCGCGCGGCATGGCCATCGCGGGCGGTACCTCGGAGGTCACCCGCAACCAGATCGCCGAGCGGATCCTCGGCATGCCGCGCGACCCGCTGATCAACTAGCGCCCGTTACGCGGGGCTCGGAGAACCGGCCATCTTCGGAGACGGTGCGGCGGATGTCCCACATCAACAGGTGCGGATCCAGGTCCTCCTCGCCGAGTTCGGGAATCCACCGGACCCCCCACTCGCCGAGCGTGTCGACCACCGTCGCGAGCTCGCGGCCGCACTGCGTCAGCGAATACGACGTGCGGCCCTCGACCTCGGTGCGCTCGACGACAGCGGCGCGCTGCAGCGACTCGAGCCGCTTGGACAGCGGCGCCGGTGACATCTTCGGCACGCCACGCCGCATGTCTTTGAAATGAATTCTGCCACAAAGCAACTCGCGCACGGCGGGCAACGTCCAGCCTTGTCGAGCGGCTCCATCGCCTTGGCGACCGGGCAGAACTGGCCGTATGTCGACACCCGCCGCTGCGGCGCTCGCCTGCGCTGGGTGCAGGCCAACGCCGAAGCGCTGCCCCTGCGGCAGCGGCGAGTTCGACGACCTGGTCACCGCGCGCAAGCGCTGAGCGCCCCGCGCACCCCTGCTCGCGCCCTCGTCAGGCCGGCGCGAACACCGGGGCGCCGCCGCTGCCCCGCTCCGGGCGGAGGTCCACGCTCATCCCGCACGCCACCGAATCCGGTTCGCAGCCAACGATGTTGGAGGCCACACGCAACCCGCTCTGCCCGGCGAGCTCAACGATGGCGATCACGTACGGCGTCGGGATCTCGGGGTTGTACGGATGGTGGTTGACCGTATAGGTGAACACCGTCCCGCGGCCGGAGACCGGCCGGGCGACCAGCGGGGCGCCGCAGTCGCGACATTCGCCGCTCGGCGGATGTACCCAGCGCGCGCAGGCGACGCAATGTTCGATGAGCAACTCGGCCGACACGTGCAATACAGTACACTCAATTGCTCATGGGTTGGTCGACGGCGGTGTGGGGATGATGTATTTCGAGAAAGACGCGATCGTGTCCGGCATCGGCATCTCCCGGATCGGGCGCCGCACCGGCATCGCCGGGCCGGAGCTGACGCTGGAGGCGGTCCGGGCGGCCATCTCCGACGCCGGTCTGCAGGCGGACGACATCGACGGGATCGCGACCCTGGGCGACACCCCGCCGGGCGTCGTCAACGCCGAACTGCGGATCGCCGCCGCCGACTGCGGATCCGGTTTCGGCACCGGTGGGCTGCTCAGTCCGGTGATGTCGGGCTGTCGCGCGGTCGCCGAGCGGCGGGCCCGCCACGTCGTGGTGTACCGGACGGTCCAGATGCTCGGCGGGACGGTCCCGGTGCAGCAGCAGGGGGACGAGGCTCCCGCCCCGCCGCTGGCGCGGATGTTCGACGCGCCCGACGGGGCGCCGCGGCCGGCGGTCGGCCCGATGGACGACGTCAACGACCTGATCGCCGCGCACGCCTACTCAGCCGCGAACTGGCTGGCGCTGAACTGCCGCCGCCACATGGAGCTCTACGGCACCACCAAAGAGCAGCTGGGCTGGGTCGCGCTCAACGCCCGGCGCAACGCGGCGCTGAATTCTCTTGCGGTGTACCGCGAACCGATGGCGATGGCCGACTACCTGGGCGCGCGCCCGGTGTCGACGCCGTTCGGGCTGCTGGACTGCGACGTGCCGATCGACGGATCGGTCGCGGTGGTGGTGTCGAACGCGGAGTACGCCCGCGACTGCCCGCACCGGGCGGTGTCGGTGGAGGCGATCGGCGGGTCCGACGGCGCCGGCGGCTGGTTCCACCGCGACGACTACCCCAAAATGGCCATGTCGGATGCCGCGGCCCAGATGTGGTCGCGCACCGAGTTGACGCCCGCCGATCTCGATGTCGCGCAGTTGTACGACGGGTTCACGTTCCTGACGATCGCGTGGTTGGAGGCCCTCAGAATCTGCGGCGACGGCGAGGCCGGGCCGTTCGTCGAGGGCGGGGCGCGGATCGCCCGCGACGGTACGCTGCCGCTCAACACCTACGGCGGCCAGCTCTCGGCGGGGCGCATGCACGGCTACTGGGCGCTGCACGAAGGC
>NZ_JBYCLG010000079.1:0-4526 GCF_057473785.1 Mycobacterium sp. TH-M103 | reverse complement strand
GGCGCCGATCTTCGACAGCCCGCCGATCAGCCGCTGCACCGCCCACAGCAGCACCTTCATCTCCATCTCCGAGCGCGCACCGGCCTCGGACAGGTCGCCGGCCACCCGCGGCGCCGCGAACGGAAACAGCAACGTGGGCGTCTGCGCGTCCTTGATATGAATGGACTGCGGCCCAAGGCTTTCCGTCTGTTCGGTCCCGACCCACTCGACCAGCGCGTCGATGTCGGCGTAGGACCCCATGTTGGCCGCGACCACCCACAGCGCCGCACCGTAGCGAGCATGGTCGCGGTACAGCCCGCGGTAGAACGCCAGCCGTTCCTCGTCGAGCTTGGACGTCGTCGCGATGACCGTGGCACCGCCGTCGAGCAGTCGCGCGGCCACCGACGCGGCGATCGATCCCTTCGAGGCGCCGGTGACCACGGCGACTTCACCGCTGTAGCGGCCCGGCTCCGGGTTCTCGGCCCCGGCGGCGATGCGGCCGTACAGCGCCGCGTGAATCTGACGCCCGGCGGCCAGCGCCTTACCCTGCCACCAGGTGGCCTGGGTCGCGACGACATGTCCGGCACCCTCGAACCTCTCCGAGAGACGCGGCCAGTCGGCGTCGATCTCGGCCTCGTCGGCCAGCCACAGCCTGACCAGATCCTCACGCGCGCTGGCCCAGCGGTCGTCGAAGACGACGGCCTTGCGGGCGTCGAACACCGGCGCGACCAGACGCGGCCAGTCCGCACCCAGTTCGGCGGTGACCAGGTCGATGAGTTCGGCATCCGTGGCCGCCGGTAGCGCGCTGACCGGCTCGTCGTGGCCCAACTGACCCAGCACCAGGCGGGCCGCCGCGGCCAGTACGCCGTCGCGGCCGGTGATCTGCTCGGTGAACTCGCCCAGCGCGGCAGCGTCCACGGTCGCGCCGCCGCCACCGCCCGCCGACGGCAGCGCGACCGAAATGCCTCGGCGCGCAGCCACGGAAGCCACCGCGGCGTCGACGATCCTGTCGACGGTGGCGGCGTCGGCCAGGGCTCCCTCGTGCAGGTGGCCCATGGCACCGCCGCGCACGCTGGTGCCTTCGCGGGTGCCCAGCGCCACCTCGACGGTCACGTGCTTGGCCCAGCCGTCGCCGAGCTCCCAGGTCTTCTTGACCCGCTCGGCGATCGCGCCGGGCCGCTTGCCCGACGGCCCCAGAACGGTGCGCAGCTGGTCGTTGATCGCGTCGGAAAGCACCGGGCCGTAAGGCTTGTAGGTGCGCGCCAGCTTGGTCACCTGCGCGCGGAGCGCCGCCAGGTCGGCCTCGGCAGCGCCGTCGATGGCTCCCAGGTTCAGCTCCGACCCCAGGTCGACCAGCAGCTGGTTGCGCCGCGACGACGCGCCGTCGGTGATCGACTCGATGGAGTCCAGTTCCTCGATCTGATCGATGCGCATCTTGGCCGACAGCGCAATCAGCGCCAGCGTGGCATCGGCGGCATCGAATGCGATGTCGTCCGGGCGGACCCCGCCCGAGGATGCCGACGGCACCGCAACGGGGGCCGGGGCCGCGTCGACGGCGACGGCGCTCTCGGCCACCGGTTCGGGCGCATCGTCGGGCTCCGGCTCGGGGTCGGTGTCGTTGGCGAACAGCACGGCGGCGTCACGTTCGGCGTTGAGCACTTCGACTGTGCTGTGGGCGTACTCGGACAGCTTGAGGGTGTTGGTGGCCAGGCCGGCGACGGTCGGCGCGGACTTCACGCCGATCTCGACGAACCGCTCGACACCCAGGCCTCCGGCGGCCTCCTCGGTGAACAACAGGTCCTGCGTCTCGATCCAGCGCACCGGGCTGGCGAATTGCCACGCCAACAACTCGATCAGCACCTTGCGGGCCAGCTCGCGCGGCTTCTCGTTACGCCAGGTGTCGTAGTCGGCGAGGATCTCGTCGAGCGGCTCGGCCGGCACCAGATCGCGGATCTCCTGGACGAAGTCGCGATCGAGGGTGAACGGGCGGGGCACGAGGTTGGGGATGTAGCGCCCGATGATGATGTCGGGATCCTTGTCGCGCGGCATGATCCGCTCCAGCGCGCGCCGGAAGTCGGCCACCCCGACTCGCAGCACCCGCGAGTGGAACGGCACGTCGATCCCCGGAACCAGGATGAACGACCGCTTGCCGCCTGTGATCTCGCGGCGTCGCTCCACCTCCGCCTCCAGCGCCTCCAGGCCCCGCACCGTGCCGGCGATCGCATACTGGGAGCCCCGCAGGTTGAAGTTGACGATCTCGAGAAACTCACCGGCGCTTGCCGCGATGTCGGCGACGAAGCCGCGGACCTCGTCGTCGGGCAGGTCGATCTGGGAGGGCCGGATGGCCGCCAGCCGGTAGTTGGAGCGGCCCAGCTCGTCGCGCGGGACGATGTCGTGCATCTTCGAGCCGCGGTGAAAAACCGCTTCCAACAACGCTTCCAGTTCGAAGATGCCGCTGACGCAGGCCAGGGCCGTGTACTCGCCGACCGAGTGGCCGCAGGCGATCGCGCCCTCGACGAAGGCGCCCTGCTCGCGCATCTCGGCGACCTGCGCCGCGGCCACCGTCGCCATCGCGACCTGGGTGAACTGCGTCAGGTACAGCACGCCCTCGGGGTGGTGGTAGTGCACGCCGCCGGCAATGATGCTGGTCGGGTTGTCGCGCACCACGTTCAGCACCGAGAAGCCCAGGACGTCGCGGGTGAACTTGTCGGCCTTGTCCCACACCTTGCGGGCCGCCTTGGAGCGGGCCCGGACCTCCATGCCCATGCCCTTGTGCTGGATGCCCTGGCCGGGGAACGCGTAGACCGTCTTGGGGGCGGCCAGCCGGGCGGTCGCCGACATCACGAGGTCCGAGCCGATGCGGGCGACGACCTCCAAAACCTCGGCGCCCTGGTCGATTCCGACGCGGTCGACGCGGAAGTCGACCTGGTCGCCGGGGCGGACCATGCCCAGAAAACGGGCGGTCCAGCCGACCAGCCGGGCCGGTGGGCGGGCCTGACCGTCGGTGGCCGTCACCGCATGCTGCGCGGCGGCCGAGAGCCACATGCCGTGCACGATCGGCGATCCCAGCCCCGCCAGCAGCGCCGCCGCGCGGTCGGTGTGGATGGGGTTGTGGTCGCCGGAGACCATCGCGAAGGGGCGCATGTCCACCGGCGCGCTCAGCGTCACGTCGCGGCGGCGCCGACGGGGGGTGTCGTTGGCGTTCTGCGAGACCGCATCCCCGGCGCGGGCCGGGTCGGTGAGCTCGGAGGCCCCGGTGCGCCCGAGGATGGCGAACCGTTCGTGAAGGGTGGCGATCACCTCGCCGGCGGCCGTCGCGATCGACACCGACACTCCGACAACCCGGCCCATGTCGGTGTCGACGGCCGGGGAAGCCGTTGCGGTGATGACCAATTGGGCCCGGCTAGCGGGCAGCGGTCCGACCAGACGGGCGGCATGGTCCAGGTGCACCAGGCTGAGCAAGCCCTCGACGACCGGAACGCCGGTGTCGGTCGTCGCGGCGCCGACGGCCGCGAAAACCGCGGGCCAGCAAGGGCCGACGAGCGCATCGGGCACGGTGGTGAGGGTGGGTGCCAGCGGCTCGCCGAAAATCGCCGTGACCCCGGTGTGATCGGCGACCCGCTCAGGGTCCCAGTCGACCGCCACCGTGGCCGTCCCGTCGACGACCGCGGGAAGGAACTCCGGCCCGTCCACACCGGCGGCGATCGCCAGCACCGCGCGCATGGCCTCGCTGGCGTCGGCGGTGGACACGACCGGGGCGCCACCGTCAACGGTGTTGGCCGGCAACGTGAACGGGATGTCGACCCAGACGCCGGACAGCGGGACGGCGAGCACCACCCGGTCGCCTGCCTCCACCTGCAGCCGAGCGCCGGTGGACGAGTGTGTGGCGCAGCGGCTTTCGGGTCCGTCGTGCACCTGCCAACCGGACGGCTCGGCGATGCGGTGCACCGGGTTGGTGACGGTGCGCCCGGCCCACAGCACGTCCGGCGCGTCCAGGACGGTGGCCAGCGGACCGGTCACGTCGGGGCGGCCCAGCCGGCGCGAGGTGACGGCCTGCGGCTCGGTTCCGGCGGCGAGCACTTCATCTATGGCGGCCTGCTCGAAGCGGTCCAGCAACTCCCCGACGGGCTCGTCCAGCCGGGTGATACCGGCGACGGCCGCGATACCCGGGATGATGCACACCTGGTCGGCGTCGTAGCGGGCGTCGTGCGCCTGCCACAGCGAGTCGCTGCGCCACCAGCGCCGCACGTCCTTGTCGATGACGGGCACGAAGTTGACCGGCTTGCCCGGCGCCTTGCACAGCGTGACGAAGAACGGCACGTCCGCCGGATGCAGCTGCACGGTGTCCGCGTCGGGGTAGCGAGCGAGCAGCAGTTCGATCGCCGCCTCCGGGCTCTCCAGCAGCGCCGGGTCGGCGAACAAGGTTTCGATGGGGCCGTGATCCTGCGGGTGCAGCCGCGCCTCGGCGCGCTGCAGCATCTGCTCGAACCGGTCGCGCCAGGTGTCGGCCAGCCACGGGCTGCCCGGTGCGGCGGTGTCGGCGGTCG
>NZ_JBYCLG010000078.1:0-21827 GCF_057473785.1 Mycobacterium sp. TH-M103 | reverse complement strand
GGCGATGTTGATGCCCACGGTGCGCTGATCCGGGCGCAGGCCGCGTCGTTGGAGGCCGAGCACCAGGCGATTGTTCGCGATGTGCTGGCTGCCGGTGACTTCTGGGGCGGTTCGGGTTCGGTGGCCTGCCAGGAGTTCATCACGCAGTTGGGTCGTAACTTCCAGGTGATCTACGAGCAGGCCAACGCCCACGGGCAGAAGGTGCAGAGCGCCGGGTCCAACATGGCCAGCACCGACAGCGCCGTCGGCTCCAGCTGGGCCTGAGTTAGCCAACGGTTCGGGGCGGGCGCGCCCGCCCCGACCACTGCTTCACCGCCGCCCCCGCGCTCCCAGAGCGCGGGGGCGGTGTGTTTCCCGCTCGCGTTTTCGGGTCGAGGCCGGGCCACGACGGCCTAGAATCGGCCGCCACCGCCCATGAAGTCGCCGTCGGACGAGTCGCCCCCGGAGCCCCAGGACGAGGCGGGCGCGCCGCCGAACGACGTGGGGCTCCAGCCGCCGAAGCCGCCACGCATGCCTCCGCTGAGCAGGTCCCCGATGATGATCCCGCCCAGCATGGCGCCCATGTCGCTGCCGCCGCGACCGGTGTAGGCATGCTGAGCCGATTGCACGTCGGCGTTGGCCAGGGCCTGCGCGTTGGCGGCCAGCGTCGACGCGGCGTTGGCGTCCGCGATCGCCGCGGACGGGTTGGCCGTGCCCTTGTCGCGCGCTGCCTGCAGGTGCCGTTTGGCTTCGGCCAGCCGGGTGCGGGCTTCGGGCCCGATGCTGCCCCGACGGGTGTCCACGTAGTCCGACACCGCGCGCACCCTCGCCTCCGCGGTGAACATCGCCTGCTCGAGCGAGCGGGCGAGCCGTTGGGCGTTGGCCCGCTCTTCGGCCACGGTGTCCAGGAGTGCGTTGAGGTCGGCGTCGGCCTTGGACAGCCGGGCGAAGGCGCCCAGCGGGTCCGCCGAGCCGGCGCCGCGGGCGTTGTCGAGGGCCTCGGTCGCCGCGTCACGTGCGGCCACCAGGGCACCGGTGTGAGGCGATCTAGCGCTCTGGGCTTTCTGTAGTTGCTCGCCGGCGCGCTGGATGCTCGCCTGGATGTCGGCGATGGAAGACGGCAGCTCGTCGATCGCGTGTCGGATGTCGTTGGCGGCGCTGTCCACCGCGTCGAGCAGGGCGCGGGCCTGCCCGAGCGCCGACTCGGCGGCACGGACCGCGTCCACCAGAGCGGTCTGCTGCCCGCTGACCGCCCGGGCGGCCGATTCGCGGGCCGCGCCGATGTTGTGGTCGGCGAACGCCAGCCGCTCCTTGGCCGCCCCGACATTGCCCGACACCGAAGTCAGTGCCGCGGGGTCGAATTCGTTGTGCAGCTCGGCCAGCCGCTGTTCGGCCGGAGCGACGCGGGCGGTGAGTTCGACGTAGCGCTGTGTCAGCCCGTCCAGCCGCGAGGGCGCGTTGATCACCAGGTCGCGCAGCTTCTCGAATTCTTCGCTTTGCGATCCGAGTTCGCGGTCGGCGCGCGCCGCCGCCACGATGACCCGGGTGAGCAGCTCGCGGCGCTGCTCCGGTGTCTCCGGCGTGGCGTCGTCGAGCTGTTGGCGCACAGTGAACGCCTGAGACAGCGCCGCTTTGGCGTTGTCCACCGCCCGGGTGAAGGGTTCGGTCCGTTCGGCGCCGAATTCCTCGATCGCCAGGGCCAGTTCGTTGGAGCTGGTGCGCAGCGCGTTGTCGACGTCGACCACCATCGAGCGGGACAGGTCGTCGAGGGCCTCGAGCGGGACCGCGGCCAGCGCGCCTACGTCGGTCGGGTCCACCCGCCGGGCCGCGGCCAACTCCGCGGCGCGGCGGCGCCGGCGGCGGACCCGCATGACGATCAGCAGGATCGCCACGGCGCCGGCGATGACGGCCAGCCCCACCAGCAGGATCACCGGCCCCGACGACGTCGAGTTCGCGTCGAGCCCGTCGGCCGCCGCGACGGCGGCGCCGCTCCAGTCGTTGCCGTGCAGCGCGGGTTCGATCTTGTCGCGCCGCAGGGCGTCGACCTGCTTCGCGTCGACGCTCTTGATGGCGGAGGGCACCAGGAAGGCATAGGCCCGGCTGCTGGTCGCCACGGCCAGCAGGGCGTCGTGGTCGCCCAGGTCGCTGAGGCGGTAGGTGCGCCGCCCCCAGTCCGACGCGTCCTGCCCGGAGAAATCGTCGACGTAGACCACCCACAGCCGGACCCGGCGAGCGGAGTAGAGCTTGTCGATGGCCGAGGTCACCGCGGCGCGACCCGACGCCGACAGCGCTCCCGCTTCGTCGGTGACGTAGCCCGCCAGACGTTGCGGTGGTTGCGCGGTGGCCGGGGGGGCCAGCAGTAACCCGGCGGCGAGGATCGTCAGGATCGCGCCGAGCGCGCGAACGGAGCGCATACGTCAATGTAGCCCGGGCTCGAGCACGAGTGCCCGGGCAAAGGCGGGCCCGCCCGGGGGTTGCCTGGCAGACTGTGCCTCGGTGATCACGAATCAGCACGACCCCTACGACGACTTCGACCGTCAGCGGCGGGTACCCGAAGCGCCGAAGACGGCGGGTCTGCCCGGGACGGAAGGCCAGCACCGTACCGACTTCGCCCGGGACCGGGCGCGCGTGCTGCACAGCGCCGCGCTGCGCCGGCTGGCCGACAAGACGCAGGTCGTCGGGCCTCGCGAGGGCGACACTCCGCGCACCCGGCTGACGCACTCCCTGGAAGTGGCCCAGATCGGGCGGGGGATGGCCGTCGGACTGGGCTGCGACCTCGAGCTGGTCGAATTGGCCGGCCTCGCCCACGACATCGGCCATCCGCCCTACGGCCACAACGGCGAACGCGCGCTCGACGGGCTGGCCGCCGCCTACGGCGGTTTCGAGGGCAACGCCCAGAATTTCCGGATACTTACCAGGCTGGAGCCCAAAGTGCTTGATGCCCAAGGTGATAGCGCGGGGCTGAATCTGACCCGGGCGGCGTTGGATGCGGTGACGAAATATCCATGGGCGCGGGCCACGGGGCGGCGCAAGTACGGCTTCTACGACGAGGACCGCGAGTTGGCGGACTGGGTGCGCGCCCGCTCACCCGCGGACCGGGTGTGCCTGGAAGCCCAGGTCATGGACTGGGCCGACGACGTCGCCTATTCTGTGCACGACGTCGAGGACGGCGTCGTGTCCCAGCGCATCGACCTGCGTGTGCTCGCCGACGACGAGGACGCCGCCGCGCTGGCGAAACTGGGCGAGAGCGAATTCTCGCGGGTGAGCGCCGACGATTTCTTGGCTGCCGCCCACAGGCTGTCGGGGCTTCCGGTCGTCGCCGCGGTCGGCAAATACGACGCCACGCTTTCGGCCGCGGTCGCCCTCAAGCGGTTGACCAGCGAGCTGGTGGGCCGGTTCGCCTCGGCCGCGATCGCGACCACGAGGGCGGCCGCGGGACCGGGGCCGCTGGTGCGCTACCAGGCCGACCTGCAGGTGCCCGACGTGGTGCGCGCCGAGGTCGCCCTGCTGAAGATCCTGGCACTGCAGTTCATCATGTCCGACCCGCGGCACCTGGACGCCCAGGCGCGGCAGCGCGAACGCATCCAGCGGGTGGCGCACTGGTTGCATTCCGCGGCGCCGCGCACCCTCGATCCGATGTTCGCCGCCGCGTTCACCGCCGCCGCCGACGACCGCGCCCGTTTCCGCGTCGTCATCGACCAGATCGCGTCCTACACCGAGGGACGACTGGAGCGCATCGACACCGGTCAGGTCCGTTCTTAGCGGCCGGCGGCGGCGTCGCCGCGGGCTAGGCTGCCCATCATGATGAAACCCGGCGGCATCGCCTCGCTCCTACTGTCGATTCCCGTTGTGGTCCTCAGCGCCTGCAGCCCGGGTCAGAATCCGAGTTCGCAGCCGGGCACCGTCCCTCCCGTCAAGAGCGCCCCGTTGGCGTCGCCGCCGGTGGCGACCAGCCCGGCAGCCAGCGCCGGATCGCTGACGGCGCAACTGAAGACACCCGACCGCCGGTCGGTGGCCACGGCGACGTTCGATTTCACCGGGGGCGCCGGGGGGTATGTCACCGTCACGGTCAGGACGACTTCGCCGGGCATCCTCGCGCCCGGTTTCCACGGCATGCACGTGCACCAGATCGGCAAGTGCGAACCCGACTCGGTGGCCCCCGGCGGTGGCCCGCCCGGCAACTTCCTGTCCGCCGGCGGGCACTTCCAGGCGCCCGGGCACACCGGCAAACCCGCCAGCGGCGACCTGACGTCGCTCGAGGTGCGCCGGGACGGCTCGGCCTACCTGGTGACCACGACCGACGCGTTCACCCGCGAGGACCTGCTGGCGGGCGACAGGACCGCGTTGATGCTGCACGGTGCCGACGACGGCGACCAGGCGATGCAGCGGGTCGCATGCGGTGTGATCGGCTCGGGCTAGTTGTCCGCCTCGGCGCCGCGGACCGGGCCTTAAACTAGCCGAATGTCCAGTCCGGCGGGTTCGACGAATGCGGGCCGGCCCAGGGGGCGGGGCCGCATTCCCGACCGCGATATCGCCGCCATCCGCGAGCGGGTCCGCATCGAGGAGGTCGTCGGCGACTACGTCCAGCTGCGCAACGCGGGCGCGGACTCGCTGAAAGGACTGTGCCCCTTCCACGACGAGAAGTCTCCGTCGTTTCACGTTCGGCCCAATCACGGCCACTTCCACTGCTTCGGCTGCGGCGAAGGCGGCGACGTGTATGCGTTCGTCCAGAAGATCGAGCACGTCAGCTTCGTGGAGGCCGTCGAACTGCTCGCCGACCGCGTCGGCTTCACGATCGCCTACACGGGCCCGGCCACCAGCGTGCAGCGCGACCGCGGCACCCGCAGCAGGCTCGTCGGCGCCAACGCGGCCGCCGCGGAGTTCTATGCGGCGGCGCTGGAGTCCGACGAGGCGGCGCCGGCGCGCCGCTACCTGACCGAGCGCAACTTCGACGCCGAGGCGGCCCGCCGGTTCGGCTGCGGGTTCGCCCCCTCCGGCTGGGATTCGCTGACAAAGCACTTGCAGCGCAAGGGTTTCGACTTCAAAGAGCTGGAGGCCGCGGGTCTGTCGCGGGAGGGCCGGCGCGGCCCGATGGACCGTTTCCACCGCCGGCTGCTGTGGCCCATCCGCACCTCGGCCGGCGAGGTGATCGGTTTCGGCGCCCGCCGGATCTTCGACGACGACCCGATGGAGGCCAAGTACATCAACACTCCCGAGACGCTGCTGTACAAAAAGTCGTCGGCGTTGTTCGGCATCGACCTGGCCAAGCGCGACATCGCCAAGGGGCACCAGGCCGTCGTTGTCGAGGGCTACACCGATGTCATGGCGATGCACCTGTCGGGGGTGACCACCGCCGTGGCGTCGTGCGGCACCGCGTTCGGCGACGAGCACCTGGGGATGCTGCGCCGGCTGATGATGGACGACAGCTTCTTCCGCGGCGAGCTGATCTACGTCTTCGACGGCGACGCGGCCGGCCGGGCCGCCGCGATCAAGGCCTTCGACGGCGAACAGAACCTGGCGGGCCAGTCGTTCGTCGCGGTGGCCCCCAACGGCATGGATCCCTGCGACCTGCGGCTGCAGTCCGGGGACGGCGCCCTGCGCGACCTGGTGGCACGGCGCACCCCGCTGTTCGAGTTCGCGATCCGCACCGCGCTCGCCGAGACGGACCTCGACAACGCCGAGGGCAGGGTCGCCGCGCTGCGCCGCTGCGTGCCGATGGTGGCCCAGATCAAGGACCCCACGCTGCGCGACGAGTACGCCCGCCAGCTCGCCGGCTGGGTCGGCTGGGACGACGTCGCGCAGGTGATCGACCGGGTCCGGCGTCAGGCCAAGCAGCCCAAGGCCCCGGCCCGCGGTGCCCGGCAGGGTCCCGCCGCCGCAACCGCGGCCGCGGCCGAGCCCAGAGAAGCGGGAGCCGCCCGCCCCGACCCGCGCGATCCCGGCCTGTGGCCCCAGCGCGAGGCGCTCAAGTCCGCGCTGCAGTACCCGGCGCTGGCCGGCCCGGTGTTCGACACCCTGACCGTCGAGAGCTTCACCCACCCCGGCTACGCGGCGGTCCGCGCGGCCATCGAGGCGGCCGGCGGCACCTCGACCGGCGTCACCGGGGCGGAATGGATCGACATGGTGCGTCAGAAGACCACGTCGGCCCTGACCGCGGGCCTGATCAGCGAGCTGGGTGTGGAGGCCGTCCAGGTCGACGAGGAGAAGCTGCCGCGCTACATCGCCGGGGTGCTGGCCCGCCTGCAGGCGGTCTGGATGGGCAGGCAGATCGCCGACGTGAAATCCCGGCTGCAGCGCATGTCACCCATCGAACAGAGCGACGAGTACCACGCCCTGTTCGGCGACCTCGTCGCGCTGGAGGCCTACCGGCGCAGCTTGCTGGAACAGGCTAGCGGCGACGATCCGACGGAGTGAGGGCTCCGTCATCGGGCCGCTCGATGACGGCGGTCTCGGCGTCGATCGCGGCCAGCGTCACGAACCCGGTGTCGGGTGAGATGCGGTTGGCCACCTTGCGCCGTCCGCCCTCGATCATCGATCTGACCACGGGACTGCCGGTCAGCGCGCGATACGTGCCGGTGATCTGTTCGTAGCGACGGCGCCCGGCCTTCGTGCCCAGCACGTAACCCAGGCCGAGTACCACGGCATACCGGATCAAAGCGTTCCTCCCGACGACGTACGGACGCCTCCATCCTGCCTCACCCGGCGGGGTGCCCGCGCGGCCGATCCGCCTCCCTCTAGTTGGGTGACGGCGGGCCAGTACGCTAGAGTCGTCCCGCGGTCAATCCCCTGTAGCTCAATTGGCAGAGCATTCGGCTGTTAACCGAAGGGTTGGTGGTTCGAGTCCACCCGGGGGAGCAAACGCTCCTGCTAGTCGTAGGCCGGTGTCCAGATCGTGTCGAGGATCGCCTGCCGGATGTCCTCATGTGTCTTGCGGGCTACCCCGTCGTCGACGGCCGCGCGGTAGACGGCCTCGGCGACCGCCGTGGAGACGGCCCGCAGGTTCTTGACGTCGGGTAGCAGCGGATCACCCGGGGTTGCCGGGCTTGCCTGGTGCACAACGGCTTCCGCCGCGGCCTGCAGCATTTTCGGCGTGACCAGCCTCGCCCCGGCGACGATGATGCCCAGCCCGATCCCCGGGAACACCAGCACGTTGTTGGCCTGCCCGATGGTGTAGGTCGTGCCGTCGTATTCGACGGGCGACACCGGGGTGCCGGTGGTCAGCAGCGCGCGGCCCTTCGACCACTCGAGCACGTCGCCCGGCATGGCCTCCATGCGTGAGGTGGGGTTGGACAGCGGGAAGATCATCGGGTGCTCACATGACGCCGTCATCGCCTCGACGACCTCGCGGGTGAACGCCCCCGACACCGCCGAGCAGCCGAGCAGCAGGGTGGGGGACGCGAGCCTGATCGCATCGACCAGGCCCACCCGCTCACCGGGGGCCACGCCCAGCTCGCGGCGGTTCTTGGCGTAGGGCCGCTGGAATTCCCGCAGGTCGTCCATGTCGTCGAACAGCAGGCCCTGCTTGTCGATCGCCCAGATCTGCGAGGCGGCCTCCTCGAGCGTGGCGCCGTTGGCGACGAGCGCGTCGCGGATCTGGTCGGCGACCCCGATCCCGGCCGTCCCGGCCCCGAAGACGATGGTCTTCTGCTCGCGCATCCGGGCCCCGGCGACGCGGCACCCCCCGTACACGGCCGCCACGACGACCGCGCCGGTGCCCTGGACGTCGTCGTTGAACACGCAGTACTTGTCACCGTAGGTCTGCAGGATGCTGCGCGCATTCAACGGCCCGAAGTCCTCGAAATGCAGGATGGCGTTCGGGAACAGCCGGTGCGCGGTCTCGATGTAGCGCTTGACGAAGCCGTCGTACTCGGCTCCGCGGCGGCGCGGATGCCGGTTGCCCAGATAGAACGGGTCGGCCAGCAACTGTTCGTTGTCGGTGCCGACGTCCAGCGACACCGCCAGGCAGCGGCGCGGATCGATGCCGGCGCCGGCGGTGTACAGCGCCAGCTTGCCTACGGCGATCTGGATGCCGCCCACCCCCCAGTCGCCGATGCCCAGGATCGCTTCGGCGTCGGTGCACACGATCAGGTCGACGTCGTCGGGACCAAGGCCGAAGGTCGCGAACGCCTCCTCGATCTCGTCCGGCTCGTCGATGCTCAGGAAAAGTCCCCGCTGTCCGCGGTATTCGTCGGAGAAACGCTGGATGGCCTCGCCGACGGTGGGGGTGTAGACCACCGGCATCAACTCGGGCAAGTGATCTTCGAGCACCTTGAAGTACAGCACTTCGTGGCGGTAGTGCAGCTGTTCGAGCAGCAGATTGCGGCCCAAATCCGTTGCCAGGCTTTGCACTTGCTGCCACACGCGGTCGGCCTGCTCGTCGAGCGTGAGCACCGCCGACGGCAGCCGGCCGGTCAGCCCCAGCCGCCGCCGCTGTTCGTGGGTGAAGCCGACCCCGCGGTTCAGGCTCGGCGCGGACAGCGCTTCCGGGACGTGCGGCGTGCAGGGATCGCTCATGACAGCCACGGTAACGCCGGTCGGGGTGGGCCCGCCCGGTGGCCGATCTAGATGGAGAAGTCCTCGCCGTGCCAGACCCCGGCCTCGGGCGGGCGGATGACGCGCCCGCTCTGCTGCCCGTCGCTCAAGGCCTCCAGCTTGGCGACCCGGGTGAGCAGGGATTGCAGGCTGACGCCGACGAGATCGGGCATCATCGAGTCGTGCGGGCTGCCCCGGCCCTGGCGACTGATCACCTGCCCAGGCACCCCGACTACCACCGAACTGGACGGAACGGCCTTGACCACCACGGCGTTGGCGCCGATGCGGCTGTCGTCGCCGATCTTGATCGCGCCGAGGATCTTGGCCCCGGCGCCGATGGTCACGCGGTCGCCGATGGTGGGGTGGCGTTTGCCGGTGTCGGCGCCGCTGCCGCCGAGGGTGACGCCGTGGTACATAGTGACGTCGTCGCCCACCTCGGCCGTCTCCCCGATCACCACGCCGGTCGCGTGGTCGATGAACAGCCCGGAGCCCAGGTGGGCACCGGGGTGGATGTCGACGCCGGTCAGGATGCGGGTCAGCTCGGCCAACACCCGCGCGGTCACCCGCGCGCCGCGCCGCCACAGCCAGTGGCTGATCCGGTGGCCCCAGATGGCGTGCACGCCCGGGTAGGCGAAGATCACCTCGAGCGCGGTCGGGGCCGCCGGATCCCGCTCGCGGGCGGCCCGGATGTCTGTCCGTATGGCAGCGAGCATGGTTAGTCCGCCACGTCGGCGAACAACGGTGTGCTCAGATACCGTTCGCCAAAGCTCGGGAGCACTACGACGACGAGCTTGCCGGCGTTCTCAGGCCGGCGGGCCACCTGCACGGCGGCCACCACGGCCGCGCCCGAGGAGATGCCGGCGAGCAGCCCCTCTTCGCGGGCCAGGCGCCGCGCCATGGTGAGCGAGTCCTCGTCGCCGACGGTGACGACTTCGTCGATCAGGTCCATGTCCAGCACCGGCGGGACGAAGCCGGCGCCGATGCCCTGGATCGGGTGCGGCCCCTTCTGGCCGCCGGAGAGCACCGGTGACGCCGCCGGTTCCACCGCGATGATCTGCGCCGACGGCTTGCGCTCCTTGACGACCTGGGCCACGCCGGTGATGGTGCCGCCGGTGCCCACCCCGGCCACGAAGATGTCGACCTTGCCCTCGGTGTCACGCCACACCTCCTCGCCGGTGGTGGCGCGGTGGACGGCCGGGTTGGCGGGGTTCTCGAACTGCTGCGGCACGAAATACCGCTGATCGGTCTTGGCGAGTTCCTCGGCCTTGGCGATCGCGCCGGCCATGCCGTCGGCGCCGGGCGTCAGCACGAGTTCGGCGCCGTAAGCGCGCAACAGCATGCGCCGCTCGACGCTCATAGTCTCGGGCATCGTCAGCACGCAGCGGTAGCCCCGCGCGGCACACACCATCGCCAGCGCGATGCCGGTGTTGCCGCTCGTCGGTTCGAGGATGATCGTGTCGGGTTTGATCAGCCCCGCCCGCTCGGCCGCGTCGATCATCGCCACGCCGATGCGGTCCTTGACGCTGTTCGCTGGGTTGAAGAACTCCAGCTTGGCCACGACGTCGGCGACCGCGCCCTCGCTGACCCGGCGCAGCCGGACCAGCGGTGTGTGGCCCACCAGTTGCGTGATGTCCTCGGCGATCTTCATGTGCTTTCCTCGAAGGTGTGCGGGACACGTCGGCCAAGCCCTCGGTGAGATCGGTGAAATGCGGTCATCGGTGGTTGGTCTTCCTGGAGAGTGACGCGCGTCCTGGTGCCGCCCCGGCGTACCCGCGGTACCGCCCGTATCCGGCGCCGGACGCAAACAACAGTTGAGCGTCGAAAGGCGTCAGGAAATCAACAACAACGACAACAACAGTCCACGGCGGGGCGGCGCGTAAGGGCAAGGCGCGGCTGTATGGCCTGTTGCATAGCCCTACTATAGGACATCTGTGCTGTTCGCCGGTCTGGCTCATCCGTGCCTCTGCCTCGTCCCGAAGCTGTACCACCGTCTACAGGTCTTAACCGGATAGAGCGCCGGTCAATTCCGCGCGGGGCGGCCCGTGGTGTTCAGCGGGCGGCGGCAGGCGGGGTTCGCGCGAGCGCGTCGTCTCGGCCGAGGGGGCAGTCGTTGCCGCGGGCGCACAGCCGGGGGCTGTCACCGAAGCGGCGTGCGAGCCGGGGGTCCCGCCGGCGCAGCTGGTGCTGCAGGTAGACCTTGTCGCGCTGGTTCTGAGAGAACACGAAGTCCAGGTTGACGGGCAGTCCCGCCCAGTCGACCCGGTCGCGGGCGGTGTCTGGTGCGTCGCCGGGCCGCAGCCGGCACTGCAGCGGGCAGACGTATCCGGGGGTCCGTTCGGACCCGGCACAGTCCCGAGCCACGGTTCTGCCACTCCTTCGACCCGCGCAGTCCGACAACAGCATGGTGCGACGGAGATGTTTCGGCGGAGGGCCCGCGACGTTTCCGTCGCATTACGCGTCTCGCGGTGGCGTGCGAGGTGTCAGTAGACGTCGCGGTGGTAGCGCTTGCCGGCGCTGAGCGAGCGCACGTATGCCTGGGCCGCGTCGTGGTCGAGCTTTCCGTGCTCGGCCGCGATGTCGCACAGCGCGCGGTCGACGTCCTTGGCCATCGGGTCGGCGTTTCCGCAGACATACAGCTGTGCGCCGTCCTGCAGCCAGCGCCACAGCTGGGCGCCGCGGCGCCGCATCAAATGCTGCACGTAGACCTTCTCGCGCTGGTCACGGGAGAACGCCAGATCCAGCTCGGTGAGGAAGCCGTCGGCGCGCATCGCCTCGATCTCGTCGCGGTAGTAGAAGTCGGTGGCGGCGTGGCGTTCACCGAAGAACAGCCAGTTGGGTCCGGTGTGGCCGAGTGCCCGGCGCTCCTGCAGAAAGCCGCGGAAGGGGGCGATCCCGGTGCCGGGGCCGATCATGATCATCGGTGTGTGCGGATCGGTCGGAGGCCGGAAATTGCTGGACGGCCGCACATAAAGTGCGATCTGGTCGCCCGGCGCGCGGTCGGCCAGGTAGGTCGAGCACACGCCGTGGCGCGGGACCCCCTGGAAGTTGTACCGCACGGGCGAGACCGTCAGGTGGACCTCTCGCGGGCTTTCCTTGGGGCTCGACGAGATCGAATACAGCCGCGGCTGAAGGGGTTTGAGCACGGCCAGCCATTCCTCGACCGAGGCGGTGACGGGAAACTGGGCGAGCAGGTCGACCGACTGCCGTCCCCACGCCCAATCGCTCAGCGCGCGTTTGTTTTCCGGCTTCAACAACTCGACGAGCCCGCTGTCGCGGGTGCGTTGCTGCACGAAGCGCAGCAGGTCGGGGCTGATGTGGGCGATCTCCAATCGCTCGGTGAGCGCCGACCGCAGGGACATCACGCCATGTCCGGCGATCTCGACGGGAGCCTGGTCGTCCAGCCCGGTGAGTGAGAGCCATTCGTCGACCAGCCGGGCGCTGTTGCGCGGCCACACCCCGAGCGCGTCGCCGGCCTCATAGCTGAGCGACATCTCGGGCAAATGAAACACCAGCTGCCGCACGTCTTTTGCCGATCGCGGCCGGCTCAGGGTGATGTTGCGGGCCACGCCCGTGATCAGTGGATGCTTCTTGCTGTAGGCGGGCGCGGCGGGCCGCGCGACCGGGCGGGTCGCCAGCGTGGACGCTGCTCCGCCCGGGCCGCCCCGGCCAGGACGTGCCGCCGCACCGCCCAGGGCGGCCACGACTCCGCTGAGCCAGCCGGCCGCCGCGTCGTCGTAGTCGGGCTCGCAGTCGACCCGGTCGGTCAACCGGGTCGCCCCCAACTCGGCGAGCCGCTCGTCGAGGTTGCGTCCGTGGGCGCAGAAGTCGTCGTAGTTGGAGTCACCCAGCGCCAGCACGGCGAAGCGTGTCCCGGTGAGCGTCGGTGCACCGTCGGCCGCCAGCGCCCGCCAGAATCCGGCGCCGTTGTCTGGGGGATCGCCGTCGCCGGTGGTGCTCGTGATCAGCAGCAGTTCCCGGGTACCCGGCAGCTGAGCCACCGGGAAGTCGTCCATGCCGTGCAACGCGACCGGCAGCCCCGCGGTGCGCAGCCGCGCGGCGACGTCGGCGGCGAGTTCTTCCGCGTTGCCGGTCTGGGAGGCCCACAGCACCACGACCGGGGCGTCGCCGGACGGCCCGGTGACCGGTTTCCCGACGGCCGGTTGGGCGCGTGGCCCGGGTTCCTCGGTGCGCGAGAACAGGCCCGCGAGCAAACCGTCCACCCAGAGCCGGGTGGTCGGGTCCAACGGCGCGCTGACGGGCACGGTGGGCACCCCAGGTGCGCGCTGGGCGGCCTCCGAACGCAGCCCGACCAGCATCCCCGCCAGATAGGAGCGGGCGGACTCGTCGAACTCCGGCACGGGTTGGGTTGTCACGCCGAGCAGTTCGGCCAACAGCTCGAGTCGCGCCTCACCGCGTTCCCGCGTCCGGGCGGGCGGCGCGCCGGCGGCCGGGTCGGTGTGGGCGCCGGCGGCAACCCTGGTCAACGACACCGCGCAGGCCTTGAACTCGGGTTGGTGCGAGACGGGGTCGACGGCGTCATTGGTGACGGCGTTGATCGACAGGTACTCGCCGAACGCGTCGTTCCAGTGGATGGGCGCAAAGCAGTTGCCCGGGCGCACGCGCTCGGTGATGACGGCCGGCAGCACGGCACGCCCACGGCGCGAGGCGATTTCAATCGGGTCGTCCGCGGCGATGCCGAGCCGGGCGGCGTCGTCGGGATGGATCTCGACGAACGGCCCGGGGTTGAGCCGGTTGAGTTTGGCGACCTTGCCGGTTTTGGTCATGGTGTGCCACTGGTGCGGCAGCCGCCCGGTGTTGAGGACGAACGGGAAGTCGTCGTCGGGCATTTCCTCAGGCGGCAGGTGGGGGCGGGCGAAGAACACCGCGCGGCCGCTCGGGGTGGGGAAGGCGAGCCGGGGCACGCTTCCGTCCTCGCGGATCAGCCGAGTCTGGCTGATGCCGTCGTTGACGTAGCGGATCGGGCTGCGGCCACCGGCGGACCCGGGCGGGCACGGCCACTGCAGCGGTCCCTGCCGCAGCCTCTCGTAGTCGGCCCCACGCAGGTCGTATCCCGTTGCGGGATTCCAGAATTGCTTGATCTCTTCGAACACCTCCCCGGCGGATTGGTAACCGAAGGCGTCCGAATACCCCATCGCACAAGCGATCCGGGCGATGATCTGCCAGTCCGGCAGCGCCTGGCCCGGCGCCTCGACGGCCGGCTGGAACAGCGTCAGGTTGCGCTCGGAGTTGACCATCACCCCTTCGGATTCCGTCCACAGGGCGGCCGGCAGCAACACGTCGGCGTACTCGTTGGTCTCGGTGTCCAGGAAGGCGTCCTGGCCGATGACCAGCTCCGCCTGTTCCAGGCCCTCCAGCACGGTCTTCCGGTTGGCCACCGACGCGGTCGGGTTGGTGCAGATGATCCAGCACGCCTTGATCCGGCCTTCGGCCATGCGCGAGAACAGGTCGACGGTTCCGGCGCCGGTCTCGGCGCGCAGCGTCCCGCGGGGTATGCCCCATCGGTCCTCGACGAAGGCGCGGTCCGCTGCCGAGGCCACCGAGCGCTGGCCCGGCAGACCCGGCCCCAGGTAACCCATTTCGCGGCCGCCCATCGCGTTTGGCTGGCCAGTCAGCGAGAAGGGGCCGCTGCCCGGGCGACAGATCGCGCCGGTCGCCAGGTGCAGGTTGCAGACGGCGTTGGTGTTCCAGGTGCCGTGGGTGCTCTGGTTGAGACCCATTGTCCAGCAGCTCATCCAGTTCGCCGATTCGCCGATCCAGCGGGCGGCGGTACGGATGTCCTCGACGGCCAGACCGGTGATCTCGCTCACGGTGTCGGGTGTGTACCGCTGCAGGAAGCCGGGCATCGCGTCCCAGCCCTCGGTGAATTCGGCGATGAATTCGGCGTCGGTGTGGCCGTTCTCGACGATAAGCTGCAGCAGGCCGTTGAGCAGCGCGAGGTCGGTGCCGGGGTTGATCTGCAGGTACAGGTCGGCCTTGTCCGCGGTCGCGGTGCGGCGCGGGTCGACGACGATCAGTTTGGCGCCGGCCTTGATGCGATCCATCATGCGCAGGAACAGGATCGGGTGGCAGTCGGCCATGTTGGCGCCGATGACGAAGAAGACATCGGCCCGGTCGAAATCGTCGTACGAGCCCGGCGGGCCGTCCGCACCGAGGGACAGCTTGTAGCCGGAACTCGCGCTGGCCATGCACAGGCGCGAGTTCGACTCGATCTGGTTGGTGCCGATGAAGCCCTTGGTCAGTTTGTTGGCCAGGTACTGCGCCTCGAGGGACATCTGTCCCGACACATAGAGGGCGAAGGCCTCCGGGCCGTGTAGGTCGACGATCTCGCGTAACCGCTTCGCGCAGCGGGCGATCGCGTCGTCGATGTCGATCGGTTCGACGGGCGCGCCGCGATCGGTGCGCACGTGCGCCGTTCCCATCCGACCCGGCGCGGCGAGCAGGTCCGCGGTGGTCGTGCCCTTGGTGCACAACCGGCCGAAGTTGGCCGGATGTTGTTTGTTGCCAATCGACTTCACGACGTGACGCCGGTCGTATCGCGCGCCCGTTGTGACCTCTAACACCATGCCGCAACCGACCCCGCAGTAGCCGCACATGGTGTTCACCAGAGCTGTGTTCGTCGAAGCCGCGTCGGGATCCACGGGGTCCTTAACGGGCTCCATCGAGCTCCCTCGCCACGGGTGAGTTCCTCCCTTACTGCGCAGACAGAAGTCGATCGTGCGACAAGGATGTTTCGGCATCGGTCATCCGATGTTTCCACCGCTTTACGGCTTCATCGCAACGGCTTGGGAAAGTTGGTGATCCGTGCGGAAATCCGTGATCAGCGCAGCTCACCGTGGGTCAACGTCGACCGGCGAACCTGGCACGACACTACCGGCGGCGCCGGCGGCGACCCCGGCAAAGTCGGCCTTTCGGCCAAATCTGTGGGACATTCACAGCCTTCGCTAAGCTAGTCCGATGCGTCAGCTGGTCGCGATCCTGCTGATCCTGGCGGCTTCGGCGTGCGGCTCGAAGCCGGCGGGCGCGCCACCGAGAGCGCCTGTCACGTGCAAAGATTCCGACGGCCCCTCGGACGACACGGTCCGGCGGGCCACCGCCTCGGTGCCGATCGCCGTCCCGGGCACCACCTGGGTCGAAATCGCGCGTGGACACACCTGGAACTGCCGGCTGTACTGGGTGCAGCTCATCCCGACCATTGCCACCGAGTCGACTCCCCAGCAGTTGCTCTTCTTCGACCACAACACCCCGCTGGGCGCAGCCACCCCCGACCCGAAGCCCTACATCACCGTGCTGCCGCCGTCGGATGACACCGTCACGGTTCGGTATCAATGGCGGGTCGGCAACGACGAGCCCTGCTGTCCCTCCGGCAACGGCACTGTGCAGTTCCGGATCGGCCCGGACGGCAAACTCCAAGCGCTCGGCAAGATCCCGCACCCCTAACGCGCTCGGGTGCGCGCCGAACGCCGTATCTTCACAGGTTTCGCTCAGCACACTCCTAGCGGCGAGTGACACCACGGACGGGGAAGGCCTGGCATCCTGAGGATCAGTGTCGGCGGCTACGAGGCCGGCGGCGCAGCAATGCGATCGGCTCGTCGAGTCGGCGTACGAAGGCGTACGCCGACGAAGACTACGAAAACGTGAAGACCACGGAAGACGTAGAGGGGGCAAGCACAGCGGCTCCTTCCGCTGTTCACCGAGTCCGGAACGTGATTCGGCCGACGTAGTATCGCCTGACCCACTGTCGCTGCGGGCGGTTCGACTACGACTTCTTGAAGACTCCTCGAACACTCGGCGTGAAAGGCAATGATTTCATGGGACGCGCGCGCCTCATCTCGCACTGGGACCCCGAAGACGTCATCGCTTGGGAGACCGGCAACAAGGTCATCGCCCGGAGGAACCTGATCTGGTCGATCGTGAACATGCATGTCGGGTTCGCGATCTGGACCCTGTGGTCGGTGATGGTCCTGTTCATGCCGCAGTCCGTCTACGGCTTCACGGCGGGCGACAAGCTGCTGCTGGGCGCCACCGCGACGTTCGTGGGCGCGTGCGTGCGCATCCCCTACGTGATGGCCACCGCCCGGTTCGGTGGCCGCAACTGGGCGATCGTGTCGTCGTCGGTGCTCCTGATCCCCACCGTGGGGGCCGTCGTGCTGCTGGCCAATCCCGGGCTCCCGCTGTGGCCGTATCTGCTGTGTGCGGCCCTGACCGGGCTGGGCGGGGGCAACTACTCGGCCTCGCTGGCCAACGTCGAGGCCTTCTACCCGCAGCGGCGCAAGGGCCTGGCGCTGGGCCTGACCGGCGGACTCGGCAATCTCGGGGTGGCCGGCATCCAGGCGGTCGGCCTGGTGGTGCTGGCCACTGCCGGCAACGGCTCGCCGTACTGGGTATGCGCGATCTACCTGGTGCTGCTGGCGGTCGCCGGGCTGGGCGCGTCGTTGTTCATGGACAACCTGGACCACGCCATCGAGGTGAGCCACATCCGGGCCGTCCTCAAGGTGCCCGACGCCTGGGGAATCGCCTTCCTCTATATGTGCGCCTCAGGCTCGTTCATCGGCTTCGCGTTCGCGTTCGGACAGGTCATACAGCTCAATCTGCTGGCCGGTGGGCAGACCCATGCGCAGGCGGCGCTGCACGCGGCCGAGATCGCCTTCATCGGGCCGCTGCTGGGGTCGGCGGCGCGGATACTCGGCGGCAGGCTGGGTGACCGCTTCGGCGGCGGCCGGGTCACCCTGGTCGTCGTGGCCGGCATGATCCTGGGCGCCGGGTTGCTGGTCGCGGTGAGCACCTACGACGACCTCACCCGCGGCCCCGGCGACCCGACGACCGGCGTCACCATGATCGGCTACGTCACCGGCTTCATCGCGCTGTTCATCTTCTGCGGCATGGGCAAGGGGGGGGTGTTCAAGCTGATCCCGTCGATCTTCGAACAGCGCAGCCGCGCGCTGAACCTGAGCGAGGCGGAACGACGCCGGTGGGCGCGGACCATGTCGGGGTCGTTGATCGGGTTCGCTGGCGCGTTCGGCGGCCTGGGCGGCGTCGGGATCGACCTGGCGCTGCGGCAGTCCTACGTCAGCAGCGGCACCGAGACGCCGGCGTTCTGCAGCTTCCTGGCCTGCTACCTCGTGGCGGCGGCCCTGACCTGGACGCGGTACGTGCGGCCGCGCCGCACGCTGGTGCGGGCGCCGGGCCACCGGGACGTCAACGTCGGCCAGCGCAGCCTGGAGGCGAGCCTGAAGGTCGTCGCCGGGGAGCCGGTCACCACCTGAGTTACGACGTGAGTTCGTCCGCGAGATTCTCCGGGTGCAGCATCTCGACGTACCGCAACTCCTCGGGGATGCCGAAGCCGTCGACCAGCGTTCGTGCGTGCGGGCGCAGCGCCCGGCACCGGTCGTTGATGCCGCGGGTGACCGCCTTGGCCCGATCCGTGGACAGGTAGCGGTGCTCGACGTACCAGGCCTTGTCCTCCTCGATCACCGACAGCGCGTAGAGGTCGCAGACCAGCTCCAGCAACTCGCGGGCCTGCTGGTCTTCGCACGAGTCGATACCGGCGACGAAGGCCTCGAGGATAACCCGGTCGATGTGCGCGCCGGCCGCGTGCAGGACGTGATCCTGCACGGCGTTGAACGCGTCGAACGCCGACATCTCCTTGGATTTTGCTTGCAGCCGGCGCGCCACCGATGACAGCAGATACTCCTCGCGGTCCTCGAACATCTTGACCTGCGTGCCGCGGTTGAACAGGCTGCCCTGCTCCTCGCTGTCCTGCCGGGCATCCACGATCGTCTGGATGATCGTCTCCGCAGCGGTGCGTTTGATGACGCGGTCGCCGACGGTGCCCGCGGCGAAGCGCACCCACTCGACCGGGCTCATGCTGTGGATGTCGTCGGCGTAGGCGGTGAGCAGCTCCTTGGCGACCAGCTGGGTCAGCACATGGTTGTCGCCCTCGAACGTGGTGAACACGTCGGTGTCGCCGCGCAGTCCGATCAGCCGGTTCTCGGCCATGTAGCCCGCGCCGCCGCAGGCCTCCCTCGCCTCCTGGATGGAGCGGCTGGCGTGCCAGGTGTTCGCGGCCTTCAGCCCGGCGGCGCGCGATTCCAGCTCGCGCTGCTCCTCGGCGTCGGGCGCGTCGGCGGTCTGGACGTCGTGGCATTTGGCGACGAGCTCGTTCTGGGCGAACTGCAGCGCATAGGACTTCGCGATCAACGGGAAGAGCCGGCGCTGGTGGACCAGGTAGTCCATGATCAACACCTCGGAGCCCTCGTCGGGTGCGCTGAACTGCCTGCGCTGCAACGCATATCGAGTCGCGATGTCCAGTGCGACGCGCGCCGCGGCGCCCGCGCTGCCACCCACGGTGATCCGGCCGCGCACCAGGGTGCCCAGCATCGTGAAGAACCGCCGGTTAGGGTTTTCGATCGGGGAGGTGTACGTGCCGTCGGGAGCGACGTCGCCGTACTTGTTGAGCAGGTTGACCCGCGGGACCCGCACGTGGTCGAACATGATGCGGCCGTTGTCGACGCCGGGCAGCCCACCCTTGTACTCGCAGTCCGAGGTCGTCACCCCGGGCAGGTCGTTGCCGTCGGCGTCGCGGATCGGCACCAGTAGACAGTGCACGCCGTGGTTGACCGGCTCGCCGTTCTCGGTGGTGATCAATTGTGCGAAAACCGCTGCCACGGTGGCTGTTTCGGCGGCCCCGCCGATGTAGTCCTTGCGTGCCGACGGGGTGGGGGAGTCGATGACGAACTCCTCGGTCTCGGCGTCGTAGGTCGCGGTGGTCTCCAGCGCCTGCACGTCGCTGCCGTGGCCCGTCTCGGTCATCGCGAAACAGCCGCACAACTCGAGGCTGATGACCTTCTTGACGAGGGCCTCGTGGTGGCGTTCGGTGCCCAGGTTCTCCACGGCACCGCCGAACAGGCCCCACTGCACCCCGGCCTTGACCATCAGCGACAGGTCCGACACGGCGAGCATTTCGATCATGGTGATCGCCGCCCCGACGTCACCGGTGCCGCCGTGTTCCTTGCGGAAGTTGTCGCCGGCGGCACCGAACGCGGCCATGATCCTCATCTGCTCGCCCACCTTGGTGCGCGCGATCACGGTGTCGGGGGTGTAGTGCGGGCGGAACATGTCCTCGGTCATGGTGTCCCGCATCCGGTTTTTCACCTCGCGCCACCGCCCGTCCAGCGTGTTGCGCAGATGCTCGACAGTGCTCGTCGTTACTGGCGCCATGATTCGACCGTAGCCCGCCGCTCGCGCGGCGGAAACAACCACGCGACAACGACGCGCGAAACCGTTACACGCGCCCGGCTTCTCCAACTGTCCGGCCGGCCTGCTCGGGCCGTGTTGCCCCGGTGCGGGTTCCGCGCTTGCGCGGCAGCAGCCAGAACCAGCCCAGCCCCGCCCACAGCGCGCCGAATAGCACCAGCATGTTCATGTCGAACGCCCACCAGCCCACGTAGTGGGTCCACATCTGGATGTTGGCGGCGAGCGCGTCGACCCGGCGCAGGTCGACGGTCGACGCCGACGCCGCGAAGCCCCACTGGGCGGGCACGAACCAGGAGATCTGGTCGTAACCCCACGTGCCCACCAGCGGAACCAGCCCCCCGGCGAACAGCAGCGACGCCAGGACCACCGGCACCGCCAGCGCCAGGACCTCACGCGGGGACCCGGCCCGTGCGGACAGCGCCAGGCCGACGATGGCCGACACGACAGCCGTGACGGCCACGCTCACGTAGAGCTCGAGGTCGGCGCTCCCGAGCAGGACGGCGCCACGCACGGGCCCGCCCTTGCCGGTCAGCACGATGACGGTCAGCACGGCCGTCAAGCCGGCCGCGGCGACGGCGAACACGACGACCTTGCCGGCCAGGTAGGCCGCCGGGGAGAGCCCGACGGAGCGCTCCCGTCGGTAGACGAGGCGCTCGGTGACCAGGTTGCCCAGGGTCAGCACGGTGCCGATCACCACGGCGGCGAAGTTCAGGGCGGCCAGGATCTCGACGGCCTCGTGCCGGTTGGGGCCGGACGGGTCGGCCCAGCCCAGCCCGGAGTCGCCGGGAATGAGCAGCATCAACGCCCCGAACACCATCGGCAGCAGCGCCAGGACGACGACCTGGGTGCGGCCGGCGAGAAGCTGGCGAACCTGGCGGCGGATCACCAGACCGGTTTGCCGGGACAGGGTCAGATCCGCGGGGGCCGGCCAGGGCGCGGCGATTTCCGGCCGCGCCGGCGGGGCCGACGCCTGCTGCCGCTCCCGGAACGCGCGGTGTGCGCCGTCGGGGTCGGCGCTGACCTGCGCGAGAATCCTGGAGAAATCGGCGGTGCCCAGCGCGGGTTCGGCCTGCAGCGGTGTGCCGACGTAGGCCGGCGTGCCGGCGCCGGTGAGTACGACGGCCTGGTCGCACATCGACACTTGGGTCAGGGAGGTCTGCGATGCCATCGCGACCACGACGGCACAGCCGAGGTCGGCCTGCCGCCGCAACACCGCCATCACCTGGTTTTCCTGTGCCGCGTCGAGGCCGGCGCCCACGCCGTCGACCACGAGCAAGGTTGGGCGGCTGAGGAGTTCGATCGCCAGCGACACGCACCGGCGCAGCTCGGGCGGGAGTTTGGCCACCGGCGTCGCGCCGCGCGGTGTCAGCTCGAGTTCTTCCAGCACCTGTTCCACCACCCGGTCGCGCTGGGAGGGGGTGGTCTCGGGCGGAAGCCGCAGTTCGGCGGCGTACCGGAGCGACTGTGCGACGGTGAGTTTGCGGTGGAGCCGGTCGTCGCGCGGCACGATCCCGATGCGGGTACGCATCGCCGCCGGCTCGGCGTGCACGTCGTGTCCGTCGACGGTGACCACGCCGGAGTCGAGTCGTTGCGTGCCCGCGAGCATGTCGAGCAGCGCGCTGTTGCGCGGCGCGGAGGGGCCGATGACCGCGGTGAGCGTGCCCGGACGCGCGGTGAACGAGACGTCGCTGATGACCTCGCGCCCGTCGACGGCGAGCCCCACCCGGTATGCGGCCACCCCGGTGGTGCGCGCCCCCGGCCGCAGCGGCAGCCGGTAGGTCCGGTCGGCTTCCTCGGAGCGGAACGAGGGCTGCTGGGCGCGCAGCCTGCGGGTCGCGTCGGTCATCCGTTTGATCAGGCCTCGGTTTTTCGGATGTTCGTCCCGGGGCGGTTCGGGCGGGGGGACCGGCCGCGGTTCGGGCGGCGCCGGCCGGGCGCCGGGTTGGGGCGGCCGGGCCGGCGGCTGCTGAGCCACCGGCATCCGCTGGGTGGGGCGTTGCGTCGGCGCCTGGGGGACCGGCCCGGGCTGCTCGCGCGGGACC
>NZ_JBYCLG010000077.1:0-3108 GCF_057473785.1 Mycobacterium sp. TH-M103 | reverse complement strand
ACATGTCCAGGCCGATGTCGAGCACGCGCACCGAATGGGTGAGCGCCCCGACGGCCAGGTAGTCCACGCCGGTGGCGGCGTAGGTCGCCGCCGTGTCGAGGCTGAGCCCGCCCGACGACTCCAGCAGCACGGTCGGTGCACGGGTGTCGCGGCGCTGCACGGCGATCTGTGTCTGCCACACCGGGAAGTTGTCCAGCAGGACCAGCTCGGGCTTCTCGGCCAGCACCGCATCCAGCTGCTCGAGGGAGTCGACCTCGACCTCGCAGGGCAGGTCGGGGGCCGTCTCCCGCACCGCGCGCAGCGCCTCGACCACCGACCCGGCGGCCACCACGTGATTGTCCTTGATCAAGGCGGCGTCGCCGAGGCCGAGCCGGTGGTTGACGCCCCCGCCGACGCGCACCGCGTATTTCTGCAGCAGCCGCAGGCCGGGCAGGGTTTTGCGGGTGTCGCGGATCTTGGCCTTGGTGCCCTCCACGGCCACCACCCAGGCCGCGGTCGCGGTGGCGATCCCCGACAGGTGACAGATCAGGTTCAGCATGGTGCGCTCCGCGGTCAGCAGCCCGCGGGTGGGCGTCTGCACGGTCAGCAGCGCCTCCCCCGGCTGCAGGCGGACCCCGTCCTCGACACGGTGCAAAACCTCGTAGCCGCCGGCACCGAGCACCTCGTCGAGCACCAGCAACGCGACGTCCACCCCGGCGACCACGCCGGGCTCGCGGGGCACCATCGACGCGGTGGCCACAGCGTCACCGGGAACCGTCGCCAGCGTGGTCACGTCGGGCCCGTAGCACAGATCCTCGTCGAGACCACGCCGGATGGTGTCCAGAGCGGCGGCCCGTTCGGCGTCGGAAAGCATCGTCACCCGACCGTCGCCACCGTTTCGACCAGCACCGACGCGCGGTCCCCGGCCAACCGCAGAACGCTGGGAGCGACCCGCCCCGGCGCCGCGTCGGGGTATTCGGCGCGATGGTGGCAACCCCGGCTCTCGGTGCGGGCCAGGGCCGCGGCGGTCACCACGCGGGCCGTCATCGTCAGGGCGACGTCCTCGAAATCGTGCCGTCCCGCGACGCGACGCACCGGCGCCCCCGCCAAGGTCTCGGACAGCCGCTGCAGCCCGGCCGCATCCCGCACGACCGCCGCGTCACGGCTCAGCGCGCGCTGCAGGTCCTCGCGGCGCGGCGCGGTGTAGGTCAGCGGCTCGGGCACCTCGGCGTGCACCCGTCCGGCCGCCGACGCGTGCGCGGCCGCGGCCTTGCCGGCGCGGCCGCCGACCACCAGCCCTTCCAACAGGCTGTTGGACGCCAGGCGGTTCGCGCCGTGCATCCCGGTGCGCGCCACCTCTCCGGCAGCGAACAGCCCCGGCAGCTCGGTGCGGCCGGACACGTCGGTGACGATGCCGCCGCAGCTGTAGTGCGCGCCCGGCACCACCGGCATGGGCTGGCGGACGGGGTCGATGCCGACGGCCCGGCACGCGGCGGTGACGGTCGGGAACCGGGTCTCGAAGCCCTCGATGCCGCGGGCGTCGAGCAGGACGTAGGGGTCGCCGGTGGCCCTCATCCGGGCGTCGATCGCGGCCGCGACGATGTCGCGCGGCGCCAGATCCGCCATCGGGTGAACGCCGGCCATGATCGAATTGCCCTGCTGGTCGAGCAGTATCGCGCCCTCACCGCGGATCGCCTCGGTGACCAGCGGGCGGCGCCCGCCCGCTCCGCCCCGGAACAGCATCGTCGGGTGGAACTGGATGAACTCGACGTCGCTGACCGCCACCCCGGCCCACAGCGCCAGCGCGATCCCGTCGCCGGTCGACCCGCTCGGGTTGGTGGTGGCGCCGTAGAGCTGCCCGAGCCCGCCGGAGGCCAGGATCACCGACGGCGCGCTGATGATCCCGTGGCCGTCCAGGTTGCCCACCAGCACCCCGGTGACCGCCCCCTCGTCGCGCAGCACCCGCAGGGCCACGTGGCCGGTGCGGATGTCCAGGACGGCCGCCGCATGGTCGAGTGCGCGCTGCACCTCGGCGCCCGTGGCGTCGCCACCGGCGTGCACGATCCGGCGCCGGGAATGCCCGCCCTCGCGCGTCAGCGCCCACCGGCCGGGGGCCGCTTCGTCGAATCGTGCTCCGTCACCGACCAATTCGGTCACCGCGCGGTAGCCGTCGGCGACGATCGAGGTGACCGCGTCGGGATCGCACAAGCCCGCGCCGGCGGCCAGGGTGTCGGCGACGTGGGCGTCGACCGAGTCTTGATTTTCCGGGTTGTCGGGCAGCACCACCGCGATGCCGCCCTGCGCGTAGTGCGTGGCGGTCGCGCCGTGGGTCTGATCGGCCTTGGACAGCACCACGACGCGGCGGCCGGCGCGCTGAGCGGCCAGGGCGGCGGCCAACCCGCCGACGCCCGTACCGATCACGACGACGTCGGCGCTGTCCGTCCACGCCGCAGCGGTGATCATTCCCCGCCGCCCGGCTGCCCGATCGCGATCATGCGCTGCACGCTGCGCCGCCCCGCCGCGGCGATCTCCGGGTCGACATCGACCTCGTCGGCGCCGTCGACCAGGCAGCGCAGCAGGGCCGCGGGGGTGATCATCTTCATGTAGCGGCACGACGCGCGGTCGTTGACCGCCTGGAAGTCCACTTCCGGTGCCGCCCGGCGCAATTGGTAGAGCATGCCAACCTCGGTGGCGACCAGCACCTTGCGGGCCTGCGTGGCGTTGGCGGCGTCCAGCATGCCGCCGGTGGACAAAATCTTCACCCGGTCCGCCGGGAACGCGCCCTCGCCAGCGAGGTACAACGCCGAAGTGGCACAACCACATTCGGGATGCACATACAGTTCGGCGTCGGGGTTCGCGCGCGCCCGGTCGGCGAGTTCGTCGCCGTTGATGCCGGCGTGCACGTGGCATTCGCCGGACCACACGTGCAGGTTGGTGCGCCCGGTGACGCGACGGACGTGCGCGCCCAGGAACTGGTCCGGGCAGAACAGCACCTCGCGGTCGGGGTCGATGGATGCGACGACGTCGACGGCGTTGGACGACGTGCAGCAGATGTCGGTGAGCGCCTTGACCGCCGCGCTGGTGTTGACGTAGGAGACGACGACGGCGCCGGGGTGTTCGTCCTTCCAG
>NZ_JBYCLG010000076.1:0-3402 GCF_057473785.1 Mycobacterium sp. TH-M103 | reverse complement strand
AGTTCGTCGCGGAACGCGGCTTCCTCCGGTGTCAGCGCCAATTGCATGGCGGCCTCCTGTCGTTTCGGGAACGCGGCGACCCGCTGCCAGGGAGTTTCCGGTTCGCGGGGGTCGCTCGGCTTACATCTTGACCCATCCGTCGGGGGCGTTGTACACAGCCTCGGGTTAATCCACAGACGGGGCCGCCGACGCCGTTGTGCGCGGCCGTCGCGGCGGCCGGCGCGCCTACTTTCGGCGCATGCGCACAGATCTTCCCGCCGAGCGACTGCACCGACGACTCGCCGCCGACCCCTCCGCCGATTCCGGGGACGGGGCCGACGAGGACCAGAGTTCGCTGCTACCGCGGTGGCTTCCCGAGGCGTCGCCGGGTCCGAGCTGGGTGGCCAGGGTGCGTGCCGATCCGGGCAGGGCCGGTGCTATCGCGTTGGCGGTCGTGGCGGCGCTGGCCGTGCTGGTCACCGTGTTCACGTTGGTGCGCGACCGGCCCGCACCGGTGATGTCGGCCAAGCTTCCCCCGGTGGAGAAGGCGTCGTCGGCAAGTCCCCGTTCGTCGGCAAGCCCGGGCGCCGGCGGGCCGGCCGACGGTGACCACCCGGTGGTGGTCAGCGTGGTCGGGCTGGTGCACACCCCCGGCTTGGTCACCCTGGCACCGGGCGCGCGTATCGCCGACGCGCTGCAGGCCGCCGGTGGTGCGGTGGCGGGCGCCGACACGATCGGGCTGAACATGGCCCGCCCGCTCGGCGACGGCGAACAGATCGTGGTCGGGCTCGCGCCGGCGCCGGGTCGGCCGGCGGCGCTGGGCAGCTCGGTGGCCTCCGGCCCGGCCCCGGCCCCGGCCACGGGGGCGCCGGCATCGGGGCCGGCGAAGCCGGGTCAGGTGCTCGACCTCAACGCCGCAACCGTGGAACAGCTGGACACCCTCCCGGGGGTCGGGCCGATCACCGCCGCCGCGATCGTGGCCTGGCGGCAGGCCAACGGCAAGTTCACCAGCGTCGACCAGCTCGCCGACGTCGACGGCATCGGCCCGGCACGGCTGGAGAAGCTGCGTGCCCTCGTCCGCGTCTGAGGTACGCGGGCCCGGATTGCCCACCCCCGGCGGCACGGCGCCGGCGCGGTTCGACGTCCGCCTGGTGCCGGCCGCGCTTACCGGTTGGGTGGTGACCGCCGCGGGGATCGTGTGGCCGGTGGGGCGGGCGCTGGCGTGGTGCGGCGTCGTGCTGCTGGCGGCCTCGGGCGCGTTGGCTTGCTACGCGGCGGGCCGTTCCGGCGCGCATCCGCGGCTGCGGGCGTTCAGCACCGGACTGCTCGCCGTCGCGGTCGTGGGCACCGGATTCGGCTTCGCGATCGCCCTGCGCTGCGACGCGCTGGCGCGCCATCCGATTGCCGCCGCGTTCGGGACGGCCGCCCCGGTGACGGTCACCCCCACCGAGAGCCCGGTGCCGCTCGGGAGTGCACGGCTGATGTTCCGTGCCGACCTCGTGCGCGTGCGGGCCGACGACATGTCGGGCCGCGTGGTCGTTTTCGCCCGGACCTCCGAGTTCGGTGAGGTAATGGTGGGCCAACCGGTGCGGTTCACCGCCCGCATCGGCCGGCCGGGCCGCCACGACTTGACCGTCGCCGTGCTCAACGCCTCGGGCCGGCCGACCGTGGGCACCGCCGGTGCGGTGCAGCGGGCGGCTCACACCGTGCGAATGCGCTTCGCCGCCGCCGCCCGCGACGCGCTGCCCGCCGCCCAGGGGGCGATGCTGCCTGCCCTTGTCCTCGGCGACACCTCGGCGGTGACCGCCGAGATCGGCCGCCAATTCCGGGCGGCGGGAATGACGCATCTGACGGCGGTGTCCGGGGCCAACGTCACCATCGTGTGCGCGGCGGTGCTGTTCTCGGCGCGGCTGCTCGGGCCACGCGCGGCCGTCACGCTTGCCGCGGTGGCGCTGGTCGCGTTCGTCATCGTCGTGCAGCCGACGGCGAGTGTGCTGCGGGCGGCGGTGATGGGGGCGATCACGTTGGCGGGCATGCTGTCGTCGCGCCGGCGGCAGGCGGTCCCGGCCCTGGCTGCCACGGTGCTGGTGCTGGTGGCTCTCGCTCCCCAGCTGGCGGTCGACGTCGGGTTCGCGCTGTCGGTGCTGGCGACCGCCGCGCTGGTGGTGATCGCGCCGGCCTGGTCGCGGCGCCTGGTCGCCGGAGGCTGGCCCCGGCCGGCGGCGGACGCGTTCGCCGTCGCCTGGGCCGCCCACGCGGTGACGGCCCCGCTGGTGGCCGGGATCTCGGGCCGGGTCAGCCTGGTGGCCGCCGCGGCCAACCTCGTGGTGGCCCCGGTGATCGCCCCGATCACCGTGCTGGGCACCGCCGGGGCCGTGCTCGACCCGCTGTGGCCGGCCGGTGCGCGGCTGCTGATCCGGTTCACCGGACCCGAGCTGTGGTGGGTCCTGGGTGTCGCGCGGTGGGCGGCCGCGGTGCCCGCGGCCACCGTGCCCGTGCCGGCCGGCGCGGCGGGGGTGCTGGTGGTCGGCGGTGCCACGGCGATGCTGGCGGTCTCGGTCGTGCTGCTGGGGAAGCGGCGCCGCTTTCGCGTGGCGGCCGGATACGCCGGCGGGCTTCTCGTGCTGTGCCTGCTGGCCTGGTCGCTGTCGGGACTGGTCGGTCGCTGGTCACAATCCCGTGACACCATCGTGGGGTGAGCGAGGTTTCGGCGTTGCACCTGGTCCTGGGAGAAGAGGATCTGCTGGTCGAGCGGGCCGTGGCCGACGTGCTGCGGGCGGCGCGCAAATGGGCGGGCACGAACGACGTTCCGGTCAACCGGATGCGGGCCGGCGAGGTCAGTACCTACGAGCTCGCCGAGCTGCTGAGCCCGTCCCTGTTCGCCGACGAGCGCATCGTCGTGCTCGAGGCCGCCGCCGAAGCGGGCAAGGAAGCGGTCGGGGTGATCGCCTCGGCGGCCGCCGACCTCCCGCCGGGCACCGTGCTGGTGGTGGTGCATTCCGGCGGGGGGCGCGCCAAGGCGCTGGCCAAGGACCTGCAGTCGCTCGGTGCCGAGGTGCATCCGTGCGCGCGGATCACCAAGGCCGCCGAACGCGTCGACTTCGTCCGCAAGGAGTTCCGTGCCTTGCGCGCCAAGGTCGACGAACGTACGGTGACCGCGCTGCTGGACGCGGTCGGCTCCGATCTCCGCGAACTGGCCTCGGCCTGCTCGCAGCTGGTCGCCGACACCGGCGGGGCCGTCGACGCCGCCGCGGTGCGGCGCTACCACAGCGGCAAGGCCGAGGTGAAGGGCTTCGACATCGCCGACAAGGCCGTGGCCGGGGACGTCGCGGGCGCCGCCGAGGCGCTGCGGTGGGCGATGATGCGGGGTGAGCCGCTGGTGGTGCTCGCCGACGCGCTGGCCGAAGCCGTGCATGCGATCGG
>NZ_JBYCLG010000075.1:0-21352 GCF_057473785.1 Mycobacterium sp. TH-M103 | reverse complement strand
ACCGCGGCGGCCTGGGCGGGCTGGGCGGCGGCGCTGGTGGTCTGCGGCGGCCGGCCGAACTGCGACAGCGTGGTCGCGGCGGACGAGGACGCCGCGTAGTTGTACATCGCGGCGGCGTCCTGGGCCCACATCTGCTCGTATTGCGCCTCGACGGCCGCGATCTCCGCGGTGTACTGCCCGAAGACGTTGTTGGCGACCAATTCGGCGAACTGTGCACGGTTGGCCGCGACCAGCGGCGGCGGCACCGTCGCCGCGTATGCCGTCTCATAAGCCGCGGCGGCCGCGCGCGCCTGGCCTGCGGCCTCTTCGGCCTTGGCCCCGGCCGTCGCGACCCAGGCCACATAGGGTGCGACCGCGCTGCTCATCTCCTCCGATGCGCCGCCGGACCAGCTCTCGCCCTGCAGCCGCGTGATCACCGAGGAGTAACCCCGCGAAACCGACTCCAGGCCGTTGGCCAGCACGTCCCAGGCCGCGGCGGCGGCCATCATCGGGCCCGAGCCCGAACCCGCATACATGCGCGCCGAATTGATCTCCGGCGGCAGCGCCCCGTAATCCAGCATCAGCGTTCCCCTCCCTCGCCCGGGCGCGCAGCGCCGCGGAGCGTCGAGACCGCGAGGGGCGCGCCGACCGGTGCGGTCAACGACCGTGGCCTCGAGGACGAATATTCAACGGTCATTTGCGCTCCTTCGGGTCGTTGCGGCTGCTGCGCCATTGGGCAGTCGCGCACTCATTGTTCCGAAGGGACCGTTGGCGGTCGACGGTGACGCGCAGTTCTGGCGGGCCCCACCGCCATCGTGCGTTGCCGGGGCGGGGCGATCCCACCGCTGGGCACACCCCTGTCAACGCACCTTGACACTCAAGAGACAGTCAAGCCCAGCGTAGGCCGTTCGACAACGACGAATGACCGATGTACAGCAGATTTCCAGCTAACTTCACCGGCATATTCAGTTAGCGGTGAGGTGGGTGTCCGCCCGGGGTTATCGCAATGGCGGCCGCAATCGACGCGGTTGCGGCCGCCAGGATCAATGGGCGTGATCGCAGCGGCCGCAAGAACTTTGACTGCGCGGCGCGACCATCGTCATGCACGGGACCGCCCCGGCCGGGGCTACCGGAAAGTGCCGGCCCGGCAAGCGACCGGCGCCGGTGTGGCGTTACCTACGTCACTTTTCACAAATTGGCGGTGTGCCGGGGGCTTTGCCACCGGCACGGCCTGATGCGCCGGCCGGCGTCCAGTGCTGGCCGCCATCGCGGGCGGTGCCGAACCCTACGCGCGAGGGATCCGGCAAACCGGGCCGGCGCCGCGGGCCGCGCATTGCGGATCGTAAATCTCAGGGCAGCTAATTTCTGTTCCCCGCGAGGCGGTCACATTTCACCCGATCCGGAGTGAATGGAGGATGGCCGGCAGGTGGAGCGGGCATATTCCGCCGCCCGCCCCGCCCGCAATTCTCGAATTTGCTGGGAAAGTAATACCTCACCTGTCCCCGGTCGGCTTGTGAGCTCATACGCGCATGAACAGCGCTTTGAGGTCGTCGACGGAGCCCGGCCCGGGTAGCTGGACGTCTCTGTGAAGTTAACTGGGGATTTCCTGTTTATCGGTCGGTGCGAGTTGTCGGAGCGCGGGAATTGAGTTCTACTATTGGGTAGTGGAGCATGTCGCCGCTGCGGTTCACCCGAAATGCGCGCCAGAAGGTATCCGAACGGTTTCCGAATGGTGTCCGGCAGGTGTCCCGAACGGGTCGACCCACTGTGGCGCCGGACCCGCCATGATCGCGCGTCAATGTCGACCGCCAACAGGTCCTGTAGCAGCCGGTGCTACGCCGGCGACGGCGGCCAGATGTGACGCGGAGGGCGGCAAGTGGCGGTTCATGTCTCGTCTCGTGTGTCGCCCAGGTCGGCGGGCAAGATCGTCGGCCGCCGCGCCTTGCGCGGCTTCGGGGTGTCGATGCCCGTTGCCGTCGACCGCCGGGTAGGGTCGGGCGCATGTTCCATGGTGTCGTTCAATGTCACTGACCGACAACGGGTTTCGGTCTCGCGGCGCGGTCCGCGCCGAATACGGATCTTCCTCCATGCGGGTGGGCGATAAGGAAACGGCAGAACCGCCAGGCTGTTCGGAGTGCCGGATCCGTAGCGCTGGCGAGTTCACTGTAACCCGGCTCCCCACCGCGCGAAGACTGGCTGATGGTTGCCCGACGTTGTGAAAGGTAAAGACCGCATGGCAAGTACGCGTCGCATCCTGGACTGGGATCCGGAAGACGTCGTGGCATGGGGGGCCGGCAACAGCCGCATAGCCCGTCGCAACCTGATCTGGTCGATCGTGACCGCGCACGTCGCGTTTTCGATCTGGTATCTCTGGTCGGTGATGGTGCTGTTCATGCCATACGGCGTGTACGGCTTCAGCACCGGCGACAAGTTGCTGATCGGCGCCACCGCGTCTCTGGTCGGGGCGGTCGCCCGCATTCCGTATGCGATGGCGGGGGCCAGGTTCGGCGGCCGCAACTGGGCGGTGTTCTCCTCGGCGGTGCTGTTGGTCCCCACCGCCGGCACGCTCGTCCTGCTAGCTCATCCGGGGCTGCCGTTGTGGCCGTATCTGCTGTGCGCGGCGCTGACCGGCCTCGGGGGTGCCAATTACTCGGCGTCGCTCGCCACCGTCGAAACCTTCTACCCGCAGCGGTTGAAGGGCTTCGCACTGGGTCTCACTGGTGGCATCGCCAACCTCGGGTCGGCGGCCATTCAGGCGGTCGGTCTGATCGTGCTGGCCACCGCCGGCCACGAGGCGCCGTACCTGGTCTGCGCGGTATATCTGGCCCTGCTGGCCCTGGGCGGGCTCGGTGCGGCGCTGTTCATGAACAACCTGCACTACCGCATCGATATGAGCCACCTCAAAGACGTCCTCAAGGTGGGCGACTCGTGGGGCATCGCGATGCTCTACCTGTGCTGCTCCGGGTCGTTCCTCGGGTTCGCGTTCGCCTTCGGGCAGGTGCTGCAGCACAACTTCGTGGCCAGCGGCCAAAGCCACGGGGTGGCGTCGCTGCACGCGGCCGAGGTCGCTTTCACCGGTCCGCTGCTGGGCTCGGTGGCCCGCGTGGTCGGAGGCAAGCTGAGCGACCGCTTCGGCGGCGGCCACATGAGCCTGGCCCTACTGTCCTGCATGATCCTGGGCGGTGGCTTTCTGGTCGCCGTCAGCACCCACGACGACCTTACCCGCCACGAGGGCGACCCCGTGACGGGCTTCACGCTGGCGGGCTACATCGTCGGGTTCATCGCGCTGTTCATCTTCTCCGGAGCGGGGAAGGGCGCAGTGTACAAGCTGATCCCGTCCATCTTCGAGGTACGCAGCCGCCAGCTGGACGTCAATGAGGCCGAACGGCGTCACTGGGCACGGGTGCGATCGGGCACGTTGATCGGGTTCGCCGGGGCGTTCGGCGCGCTGGGGGGTGTGGGGATCAACCTGGCGTTGCGGCAGTCCTACGACCGCGCCGGCACCGAGACGCCCGCGTTCTGGATTTTCCTGGGGTGCTACATCGCCGCCGCGGTCCTGGCCTGGGCGCGCTACGTGCGGCCGCAGGATAAGGTGGCGCCGGCGGCTGCGCCGCTGCAGACCACCGCCGAGGTGCCGGTCAACACTTGACTGCTCTCCGATGAACGCCACCGATAACCCAACGGCGGCAAAGCCAAGGGCCGAGGGGACGTAGTCCCGCTCGGCCCTTGGCTTTGCTCAGAGATTCCGGCTTTCACGCCTCCTGCAGGAAGCGATCCGTCACCTCGGGACCCGTCGAATGCATCTGGATGGAGAGCTCCAGCAACTTGTCCTTGGCCTTCTTGGGCAGCAACTCGATGGACTTGGTGGTGGCGGAGTCGTACTTCGCCCCCGCGAACCGCTGCAGGATGACGTCCTTCTGCTCCTCGGTCGTGTGGATGGCGAGCAGCCTCATGCCGGCGAACGCGTCCTCCGCCAGCTGCGCCATTCCCGCCTTCTCCAGCGCTTCGAGCCGCTCCTCGTTGATCCACACGTTGATCTTGATGGTGCCACCATTCGTGCTCATGAGTCGAGTCCCTCCAGTTGATTGAGCGAAAAGACCGGCCGCCGGTTCTTCAGGTACTCCTCGGTGCAAAACGGTGACCCCTCGCCGTACTTGGCGGCGCTGTCCATGACGACCTCGAACACCTCGTGCCGCATTACCCGCTGGGTCGGCTTCACCTCGTCGGTGAGGATACTGCGGATGACGCTGCCGCTGAAGCTCTGCGACGTGGCGTCATGGCCGCACAGCGCCGAGTTGGTGACCTCCTGGCATTGCGGGCAGTACCAGTTCTCCTTGAGGAACACCGGCTTGATGGAGAGCTGGTCGCGGTGCTTGGTCAAGAGGTTCTGCGCGTCGTAGGGCTGGTAGAAGTCCCCGACGCCGGCGTGGTCACGGCCGAACATGTGGTGGGTGCAGCCGAGGTTTGCCCGCAGGATCGCGTGGAAGATCGCCTCCCTGGGGCCGGCGTACCGCATGTCCCATAACGTGAAGGTCACCTTGTGGACGTCGTCGCGGAAGTAGCCGTTGGTGCGCAGGGCGTCCTGAGCCAGCAGGATCGCTTCGTCGATGTAGTCACCGGCCCGCTTCTGCCCGATGATGCAGTTGACCAGCACACCGGTCTTCAGCGTGTCGATGGGGAGGTCCTCGTTCGCGGCGAACCAGGCCTGCTTCATCAGCGCCTCGTGACCGGTGTGGGGCACGTTGCGCGTCTGGTGTGCGACGAGGTTCTGCCAGCCCTTCTGCGTCAACACGTCCCGGTGTTGCTTGGGCGTGAGCCAGAAGCTCTTGAACGGCTCGTTGAAGACCGGCTCGTTGATCAGGGTGATGCCACCGCTGAGGAACCGGTTCTGGTAGGACATGGTCTTCTTCACGCCCGGGTGCCGGGCGTCCGTCGTGCCGTACGTCTTCTCGGCCATGCGCTCGAGGTCGTACTCGTAGATCTCCGCGATCTCGAAGACGGCCATCGGCGCGCCGAGGTACTCGAGTACGACGCTGCTGCCCTCGGTGATGTCGAACTTCTTGATGTCGTCGGTGGACATGTCGAACACGATGGGAATGCTCCACAGCGTCCCGTCTGGAAGCTGCATGTCGTCCAGCGTCCCGTCCACTTCCCGCCGGTTCATGAATCCGGTGAGCGGGGTGAAGAAACCGTAGGAGAGGCTGATCACCTCGTGCGCGGTCGCCTTGGATATGGGAACGCGCGTCAAACCTTCGATCTGCTTGGCTGCGTTCGCGGTCGAGACCCGCTCCACGATCGGTTTACCGTTGTGACCGATATAGTCCATCTTGCTACCACCTCTTTCCGAGACAAAGTTCTGCCACTGTTAATCTTTCAGTTCGGCGGGGTACTTCTTGCGGTTCTCTTTATCGGCGCTGCGCCACCGTCGTCGCTCCTGTGCTGAATCTGTCTCGCTCTCTTCGATGACGGCCATCATCGCCTTGGTGCTGTGCAAGAACCGATGCCGCGCGAGTCGTCGCCAATTTTAGCCAACCCCTCGCCCGCTCTCGCGCCGAGGCGGGAAGGACACCGCCGGGCCGCCGGTCCGGCGCTACGGCCCTCGCGGGAGGCGCAGTGCCGGCCGGCGTGTTGGAGACGCGAATAGCGCTGTCCGGCAACAGATATGGCCGCGGCGTCGCGCGCGCTGGCGGGCGCTGCGGTTACGCCGTCGGGTGCGGGCTCGGAGCGCGGGGCGGGTGGCCATCGCGTCGCGGGAGGGGCTCGCCGAGGAGTCGACGGGGGAGCCGATCTCATGCCACTCGTGGTGCGCGGGGGGCATCCCCCGCCCGCTGCGGCATCCCGGTCACCCCTTAGCTGGACGTCTCGATGAAGTCTGCTGGAAATCTCCTGTGCATCAACCCCGTCGAGTTGTCTGACGCCCACAACTCCGTTTGACTGAGGAACGAAGTAGTCAGCTTGCGGTGTCGAGGTTCGGGAGTCACCCCGGCCTGGTCGCGCAAGACGGCGGTGGGGCTCGCCATAACCGCTCGTCGGATCACGACGGCCAACAGTCCCTGCGTAACCGATCAGTATTCGGCTGACAAGCGATGCAGCCGCGTGTGACGCAGGAGGACTATGAGCGCCGATCCAATATTTCCCACTCACCCTGATCTCCGCCTGAGCGCCACGCGGGACCCTCGGTCCGCAAGGCCGGCCGGCTTCTGCCGTCGCTAGACGGCGAAATGCCAACCACGCGGCGCTAATTCGATCGGCTCACACCGAATCGACCACCGGCGCAACAAATCCCAACCTTACTCCCTACGCGCTAGGGGCGGCTTGGTGGTTGCCGGCATCAACCCTGAAAGGTAAACAGCGCATGGCGCGTTCGCGCATCACCTCTTGGAATCCAGAGGACACGGCTGCCTGGACCGCCGGCAACGACGCCATCGCCCGTCGCAACCTGATCTGGCTTGTCATCAATGCGCATATCGCCTTTTCGGTCTGGTACCTGTGGTCGGTGATGGTGCTGTTCATGCCGCAGTCCATCTACGGGTTCTCGACCGGCGACAAGCTCCTGCTGGACGCCGTCGCATCCCTGGTCGGCGCGCTCGTGCGCATTCCCTACGCGATGGCGGCCAACTGGTTCGGCGGCAGCACCTGGACCACGATCTCGTCGCTGGTGCTGCTGATCCCCACCGCCGGGACGATCGTGCTGCTGGCCCATCCCGGCCTGCCGCTGTGGCCCTACCTGATCTGCGCGGCGCTGACCGGGCTGGGCGGCGGCAACTACTCCGGGTCGCTGGCCAAGGTCGACGGCCTGTTCCCCCAGCGGCTCAAAGGCTTCACGCTGGGGCTGACCGGCGGGCTGGCCAATCTCGGCTCGGCGGCCATCCAGGTGGTGGGGCTGGTCGTTCTGGCGACCGCGGGGCACCAGGCGCCCTACTGGGTGTGTGCGATCTACCTGGTCCTGCTGGCCGTCGGCGGCGTCGGCGCGGCGGTGTTCATGGACGACGTCGTCGCGCACCGTACCGGGCTTTCGCTGGACAACCTGCGGGCCATCGTCGCGGTGCCCGATTCCTGGGCGATCTCCCTGCTGTACATGTGTGCCTCCGGTTCCTTTCTGGGCTTCGCCTTCGCCTTCGGTCAGGTGCTGCAGCACAACTTCTTCGCGGCGGGGGAGAGCCATGCCCAGGCGGCGCTGCACGCGGCCGAGATCGCCTTCATCGGGCCGTTGTTGGGCTCGCTGGCGCGCATCGTCGGCGGGAAGGTGAGCGACCGCTTCGGCGGCGGCCACGTCACCTTCACCGCGTTCCTCGCCGCGATCCTGGCCGGCGGGCTGCTCGTCGCCGTCAGCACGAACGCCGACGGCGCCGAGGACCGCGGGAACACGCTGACCGGGTTGACGATGGCCGGCTACATCGTCGGCTTTATCGCGCTGTTCATCTTCTGCGGTGTCGGCAAGGGTGCCGTGTACAAGCTGATCCCGTCGGTGTTCGAGGAGCGCAGCCGGGCGCTGGGTCTCGACGACAGCCAACGCCACCACTGGGCGCGGGTCAGGTCGGGCGCGTTGATCGGGTTCGCCGGCGCGGCCGGCGCGCTCGGGGGGGTGGGGATCAACCTGGCGCTGCGGCAGTCCTACGACACCGAGGGGACGGAAACCCCGGCGTTCTGCATCTTCCTGGCGTGCTACGTCGGCGCCGCGGCGCTGACTTGGGCGCGCTACGTCCGGTCACCAGCCGAGCGGGCGGCGACGTCGGGGCCCCGGGAACCGGTGACCGCGGAGTCGATCGAGACGGCAATGACCGAAGGGGGAGTGAATCGATGAGCGGGACCGACCTGGGCCGGCACCTCGAACAGGTGAGCGCAATCGCGGTCGAAGCCGGCAAGCTCACGCTCAAGTACCGGCGGGATCCGCGGGTGGCGGAGAAGGGCGATCACGGCGACGACACCTCGCCGGTCACCGACGCCGACCTGGCGGCCAACCACTACATCACCGATCATCTCGCGGCCCTGGATCCGCGGACCCCGATCATCTCGGAGGAATCGAAATCGGCCGACTACGCGACCAGGAAGGACTGGCGGCGTTTTTGGCTGGTGGATCCGCTGGACGGGACCAAGGAATTCCTGAAGGGCAGCGACGAATTCACCGTGAACATCGCGCTGATCGACAATTTGGAACCGGTGCTCGGCGTGATCTACGTTCCGGCGCAGGAGCTGCTCTATTACGCGGAAAAGGACGCGGGAAGCTGGCGGCGGAGGGGCGACGGGCACCCGGTGCGCATTTTCTCGTCGGTGCCGGACCTGAGCAAGGGACTCACCGTCGTCGAGAGCAAGTCGCACCCCTCGCCGGAATTGGAAGAGTACCTCAAGGACCTTCCGGTCAAGGAGCGGGTGAGTGCGGGCAGTTCGCTCAAGTTCTGCCTGGTAGCGGAGGGTCTCGCGGACATCTACCCGCGGATGAACCCGACCATGGAATGGGACGTCGCGGCGGGTGACTGCATCTACCGCAATTCGGCACGGCTGGGGCAGCGGACGTCGTCGTTGACGTATAACAAGCCGACTTTGAAAAATGGCAGCTTCGTCATGGGTTTCAGGTGAGTCAGCGGTAGGAAGCTTCGTCAAGCGAACCATTACGTATTTACGCGATAACAATAAAAATCAGGCTGATTAAAATGAGCGCAGAAAGGCGGGCGATGGTACCACCGCGGCAACCAGTCAAATGTCTGCGTAGTGAAACTCTCGATCGCACTGTCGATATGACCGGGAAAGGGGCTTTGCAGTGAGGACTGACATCACGTGGCACGACCACAGCGTGACTCGACTCGAGCGGGAAAGGCTCAACGGGCACCGGGGTTGCGTCATCTGGTTCACCGGGCTGAGTGCCAGTGGAAAGAGCACGATAGCCAACCTCGTCGACGTCAAACTCTACGATCGGGGCCTGCGCAGCTACCTGCTCGACGGCGACAACGTCCGGTACGGGCTCAACGCCAATCCCGACATCATCGAAGAGCACCACGGCAAGGAATTCGCCGAGCGGTTCGGCCTGGGCTTCTCCGCCGAGGACCGCGAGGAGAACATCCGGCGCATCGGGTCGGTGGCGAAACTGTTCTGCGAGGCCGGCGTCGTGGCGCTGACGGCCTTCATCAGCCCGTACCGCCGTGACCGGGACAGGGTGCGCGCCACCCTCAACGAGGACGATTTCGTCGAGATCTTCGTGGACACTCCCATCGAGATCTGCGAGCAGCGCGATCCCAAGGGCCTCTACAAGAAGGTCCGGGCCGGCAAGATCAAGGGGTTCACCGGGATCGACGACCCGTACGAGGCCCCGTCCAAGCCGGAGTTACGGCTCGAAGGCGGATCCAAGGATGCCGACACCCTGGCCGAGGAAGTGATCTCCCACCTGGAGAAGGTGGGCATCATTCCGGCGCTCGCGCGAAGCGGAGGACCGCTGGGAGGGAGCGCCGAGGCCTAGAGAGTCCTTGCCCGTAGATCCGAACGACGAAACTTCAAGAAAGGCAATCTCATATGACGAACCAACTGTTGGCGCCCACCCGGGTCGTGAGGGACTACCTGTCCAATTCCCTGGTGTGGGAAGACTTCTTGGCCCAGGGCGGCTTTGTCGGCGGGGACATCGTCGTCGCCGACCCGTTCAAGGCCGGCACCACCTGGACCCAGCGGATCCTGCAGCAGATCCTGAGCAACGGCGAAGAGCACGACGCCGGCCTCTCGGACACCTCGCCGTGGCTGGACTCCAGTTGGGGCGATCACGCCGAAATGCTCGCCACGCTCAAGGGGCAGCGCGAGGCCGGCACGCGGCGGGTCATGAAGTCGCACCTGCCCGCGGACGCCCTGCCGATCGCGCCCGAGGCCCGCTACGTGTTCGTCGGCCGCAACGGCAAAGACCTGGGAATCAGCTTCCACAACTACCTCCACAACTTCTCCGAGTCGACCATGGCGGAGATCAACCGGATTCACGCCGAGTGGTCCGATGACTCCACTCCGCTGGTGATTCCCGAGGACATGCGGGAGTTCTTCGACCTGTGGCTGGACACCGACGGGTACCAGTGCTGCGACCTGCTCGACATCATGGCGTCGTGGTGGAAGCTCAAGGACGAGCCCAACATCCTGCTGGTGCACTACAAGAACCTGAAACAAGATCTGCCGGGCCAGGTTTCGCGGATCGCGAAGTTCTTGTCCATCGAGCCCGAGTCGTTGCGCATGGATGCCATCCTCGAGCACTGTTCGTTCGAGTACATGAGCGGGCGGGCGGAGAAGATGGCGCCCTTCGGCGGTGAGCACATGTCCAGCGCCAAGGCCTTCTTCCACAAGGGGCCCAAGCGCGACTTCCGCACCGAGCTGACCGATGAGCAGATCGAGCGATTCGACCGCAAAGCCCTCGACAAGTTGGGTGCGGAGTGCGCACAGTGGTTGGAGACGGGCGAAAGTCGCTAGGATCGCAAGTCGCGCGGAGTCGTTGACGCGGACCCGGACGGCTGGACTGCCGTCCGGGCTTCAGCACGACGACGCGAACGGGGGATTGGTTCGGTGATCGATTTCGGTGCACTGCCGCCGGAGATCAACTCCGGGCGGATGTATACGGGCCCAGGGTCGGGACCGATGGTGGCCGCCGCGGAGGCCTGGGACGGTTTGGCCGCTGAGTTGCATTCCGCCGCAGCGCATTACTCCTCGGCGCTTTCCGGGCTCACGGCGAAGTGGCAGGGCCCCTCGTCGCTGACGATGGCTGCCGCCGCCGCGCCGTACGTGGCCTGGCTGACCGGTACGGCCGTGCAGGCCGAACAGGCCGCCAGCCAGGCCAGGGCGGCCGCGGCCGCCTACGAGGCCGCGTTCGCGGCGACGGTTCCCCCCGCGGCGGTCACGGCCAATCGCGCGCAGCTGCTGGCACTGATCGCGACGAATTTCTTCGGCCAGAACACCCCGGCGATCATGGAGACCCAGGCCCAGTACCTCGAGATGTGGGCCCAGGACGCGGCGGCGATGTACGGCTACGCCGGCTCCTCGGCGTCCGCCGCGACCCTGCCGCCGTTCGGGCCCCCGCCGCGGACCACCGAACCGGCCGGCGCCGCCGGACAGGCCGCCGCCGTCGCCCAGGCCACCGGCACCCAGGCCGGGGCCCGGGCGCTGCCACCGCTGATGTCGGCGGTGCCGTCCTCGTTGCACGGCCTCGCGGGATCCGCCGCCGCGGCACCCGCGACCACCTCCCCCTCGGCGTCGGCGCCGCAATCGCTGGCATCGGCGCTGAATTCGCTCGTGGCCTTCGGGAACGGGCCGTTGTCGCCGCTGTCGTATTTCAGCGCGGTGGGCGCGCCGCAACTCCTCGGCGCACAGAGCTACCTGCTGCCCCAGGCGGGGGCGAACCTGTCCGACGCCATGGCCAAGCTGGGGACGGCGCCGGCAATCGCCGCCGCGTCGGGGCCGGTTTCGCCGACCGGCGCGCTGGGTTCGGCGGTGACGGCGGGTGTGAACCGGGCCGGCTTCGTCGGGGGCCTGTCGGTGCCGCAGGGCTGGGCGATGGCGGCCCCGGCGGTCAAGCCGGTGGCCGCGGTGTTCGCGGACCCCGGCCCCGCCGGCGCTGCGGCCGCCGCCGCAACGCAGGGCGAAGGAAACCTGTTCGGCAACGTGGCGCTGTCGAGCCTGGCCGGCAGGGCGATCGCGGACACCGGCGGCACCGCCGCGCGATCGGCCGGGGCCGGCGCGAGCGGCGAGGCCGCCGGACCGGTCAACATCTTCATCATTCCCGCTCTTCCCCCAGAAGCCTGAGGTCCGCCAATGCTTTTCGGATTATTGCCACCGGAGGTCAACTCCGGACGCATGTATGCCGGCCCGGGATCCGCGCCGATGTTGGCGGCCGCGGAGGCGTGGGACACGCTGGCGGCGCAACTGCACGGCACGGCCGCGTCCTACTCCTCGGTGATCGCGGGCCTGACGACGGCATGGCGGGGCCCGTCGTCGGTGTCGATGGCGAGCGCGGCCGCGCCGTATCTGGACTGGCTGAACGCCACGGCCACCCAGGCCGAGCAGGCCGCCGCGCAGGCCCGTGGTGCCGCGGCCGCCTACGAAGCGGCGTTCGCGGCGACGGTGCCGCCGGCGGTGGTCGCGGCCAACCGCAGCGAACTGGCGTTCCTGGTGGCGACGAACATCTTCGGGCAGAACACCGCCGCGATCGCGGCCAACGAGGCCCAGTACAGCCGGATGTGGGCGCAGGACGCCTCGGCGATGTCCACCTACGCCACCCAGTCGGCGGCCGCGTCGGCGGTCACCCCGTTCACACCACCGCCGGCGACCACCGCCACGGCCGGAGCGCTCGGCCCGGTGTCGAACGTCATCGCAAGCGCGCAAACGGAGTTGGCCGCCGCATTCGGCGCGGTGCCCGCCGCGTTGCAGAGTCTTGGCACCGTGCTGACCGGGCCGAACCCGGCCGCCGGACTGGTGAGCGCCCTGCAGGACTTCGCCGGGATGCAGACGCTGAGCTCGCTCAGCGCGGACTTCGAGGGCATCGGCAAGCTGGTCCTGCCGGTCAACGTCGTCATGATCAACACCATCTTCGGCCTGGTAGCCGGGGCGAGGTACGTCCTCGGATTGGAGCCCGCGGCCGGCATCGGGGTGACCGGCGGCGCAGAGTGGGCGTTGGAAGCCGGCCTGGGTTCGGCGTCGCCGCTGGCGAATCTTGCCGGCGCGGGCAGCGTTTCGGCGGCTGTCGGTCACGCCGGCCTGGTCGGCGGCGTGTCCGTGCCGCCCAGCTGGGCCACGGCCACCCCGGCGATCCGGACGGTGGCGGCGGTATTGTCCGGCGCGGGGGCGGACGCGGTACCGGCGGCTGCGGTCAGCGAGGGTACGTGGCTGAGCGGAATGGCGTTGGCGGGCATGGCCGGAAGCGCGCTGGGCGCCGCCGTGCCCGGAGCCCTCGGCGGCGCGGGCGTCCGACTGCGCTCCACCTCGCTCAAGGACGGCGCGTCCAAAGACGGTGAGACGCCGGCGAATCTGCAGCGGCTCGTGGCCGAAATGGCCGACAAGCCCGACGACGTCCAGCATTGGTACACCGAATCGGCGGACCTGGAAAGCCTCGTCGCCAAGCTGAGGAAGAAGCCGGGCATTCACGCGGTGCACTTGACCGACGGCGGTATGAACGTGAGATTACCGCGGCCTGAATAGAAGTCGGTGCCGCGGCGAAGCCCAGCTCATCGCCGGACCACGACGCAAGGAACAGGAAACACCCAACCGGGACACAGCTAACCGTCAGCTTGGGCGGCAAGGGTACCTTAAGAATCGGGATGAATAAAACGGGCCCAGAGAGGCGGTCGGTGACATCGCAACGATAACCGGCGCCGGCACCTGCGTCCTGACTCCCGCCAAATCCCCAGTTCGGTGCGGGATTTTTCGTCGACCGAACCTCGTTAGCCGACTGGTACGGCAAATGTCAATTTCCGCTCGAATTTTTTCCGATCGTTCCCGCTTTTCGGCGCAGGGGCGCTCCGACCACCTCCGCGCGCCCTGTCAGCGGGCTTAGAAATCGCTGACATCCGACCCACCCGCAGAAAGGCAGGATCGCCGTGCCGAGCCAACTCATCGCACCGACCCGGGTGCTGAGGGACTACCTGTCCAATTCCTCGGTGTGGGAGGACTTTTTGGTCCAGGGCGGCTTTGTCGGCGGGGACATCGTCGTCGCCGACCCGTTCAAGGCCGGCACCACCTGGACTCAACGAATCGTTCAGCAGATCCTGCACAACGGCGAGGAGGGGGACGCCGGCCTCTCGAATACCTCGCCGTGGCTGGACTCCAGTTGGGGCGAGCACGCCGAAATGCTCGCCACGCTCAAGGGGCAGCGCGAGGCGGGCACGCGGCGGGTCATGAAGTCGCACCTGCCCGCGGACGCCCTGCCGATCGCGCCCGTGGCCCGCTACGTGTTCGTCGGCCGCAACGGCAAAGACCTGGGAATCAGCTTCCACAACTACCTCCACAACTTCTCCCCGGCGACCATGGCGGAGATCAACCGGATTCACGCGGCGTGGTCCGGCGACTCCGCTCCGCTGGTCATCCCCGAGGACATGTCGACCTTCTTCGATCTGTGGCTCGAGACGAATGGATACGGCTGCTGCGACCTGATCGACGTCATGGCTTCCTGGTGGAGGCTCAAGGATGAGCCGAATATCCTGCTCCTGCACTACCGGCAGCTGAAAGACGACCTGCCGGGCCAGATAGCCCAGCTCGCGGAGTTCTTCTCCATCGATCCGGGGTCGCTGCGGATGGACGCCATCGTCGAACATTGCTCGTTCGACTACATGAGTGCCCGCGCGGAGAAAATGGCGCCATTCGGCGGCGCGCACATGTCCAGCCCCCAGGCGTTCTTCCACAAAGGGCTCAAACGTGACCACCGCACCGAGCTGAGCCCCCAGCAGGTCGAGCGTTTCGACCGGGTCGCGCTGAACAAGCTGGGGGCCGAGTGCGCGCACTGGCTGGAGACCGGTGAAACCCCAACAGCGGGTTAGCTTTCACCGCCACCACGTGGAGGTTAGCGGGACCTCGCCGAACGACGGGGTCCCGCGCACGCGCGTGGGTTCCGCGGCCATGGCTCAGCGCGTGCTGACGCCGCGCCACCGCCTCCTCATGGAGGCCGTGGCCGTGGTCTACATCGTGGTGGCAGCGCAGTGCGACGGCCACCACTACCTGTTCTTCCCGGGCCTCGCGGCCCTGGCCTACGACGTGCTGACCCGGCCCTGGGGTAAATGGGCGAGCCAGCCGGCGCGGCTTGTGCTGACACCGTCGCTGGCGGCGGTGGCCGGAGTGTGGACCACCCGGCAGTTCCCGTACCACGCTCTGAGCGTCTTGGGCCTTGTCACCGTGTGCCTGCTGGTTGTCGCCGCGCTCAAATCGAACATCGCCCCCGCCATCGCGGCGGGCGTGCTGCCCCTGGTCCTGGGGATCCAGAGCTGGGTTTATCCCGCCTCGATAGCGGCCAGTCTCGTTGTCCTGCTTTGCATCCTGATGCCGTGGCAACGGTATTGCCGGCGCAGATACCAGTCGGCCGGCGGGGCCGCGGCCACGAATCTCGACGACATCCTCGAAACGTCACCGGTCGGGCGCGGCTGGATCGTGCCCTTCTACGCGTTCGTGACGACGATGGCGTTCTGCGCCGCGGGTTCGGGCCTGCGGCTGTTGCTGTTCCCGCCGCTGATCGTCATCGCCTACGCGATGTTCGCGCATCCCGGTACCTGCCCCTGGGCCGGAAAGCCGATCGCGCTTCTGGCTGCATGCTCGTTGATATCGACCGCGGGCTGGATCGTCGTCAGCCTTTGGGGCAAGGGCGGTTTCGCGGCCGGATGCGCGATGGTGTTCGGCATCATCGCGCTTCGCGCCCTGAAATTCCACATGCCACCAGCGTTGGCGATCGGATTGCTTCCGCTGGTCATCGGTTCTCTCAGTATCGAATTTCCCGTCTCCGTCACCGTCGGGGCGGCAGCCCTGACGCTCGCCTACCTGCCCTACCGGCGGCTGAATATGAGGAGTGCATCGTGTCAAACGCCCAACTGACCCACGTCATCATCGTCCTGCTCTTACTAGTGGGGCTCGCCCAGTTGCTGGGGTACGTGTTCGTCAAGCTTCGCCAGCCCAAGGTGGTGGGCGAAATTCTCGCCGGCATCGTGCTGGGCCCGGCGGTGCTCGGGCAGATCCCGTTCATGGCCCACCTCGTCGGCAGCGCCACGCATCAGGGCAACATCCTGACGTTCGTCTACTGGCTCGGCCTGCTGCTGCTGATGTTCGTGTCCGGGGCCGAGATGCAGCAACTGTTCGGTCGCGGGGAGCGGCGCACCGTGAGCTGGCTCGTCATCGTGGGCACCGGCATCCCGTTCCTGCTGGGTCTTGGTTTCGGACCGCATCTCATCCGGCCCAGCCTGGCCGGACCGCACGGAAACCGGTTGTCGCTCATCATCATTCTGGCCGTCGGGGTCGCGGTCACGTCGGTGCCGGTGGTGTCGAAGATCTTCGCCGACCTCAACATCATGGACACCCGGTTCGCGCGGCTCATCCTCGGCGTCGCCGTGATCGAGGACATCGTGTTGTGGCTCGCCCTGGCCATCGCGACCGCGGTCGCGGCCAAGGCCGCGCTGGAGCCCGAAGAGATGGCCGTGCACCTGGCGATCACCGTGGCCTACTTCGTCGTCGGGCTCACGCTGGCGCCGCGCCTGATACGGCGCGTCAACACCGCCAGCTGGAACGTCCTGGCGCAGCACTCGCCGACCGGCTACGCCATCGCGATTCTGCTGACCTACTGCGCCATCGCCGGTGCGCTCGACGTCAACCTCGTCTTCGCCGCGTTCCTGGCGGGGTTCGCCGTCGTGCACAAGGAGCGCAGGATCTTCGACGACTCGATGGAGGCGATCAGCAAGGTCTCCTTCGCCTTCTTCATCCCGGTGTACTTCGCGATCGTCGGCCTCAAGCTGGACCTCATCCGAGGCGTCTCCCTGCCGATGATGGCGATCTTCATCCTCGGCACCTGCGCGGTGAAGCTGATGTCCGTCGCGCTCGCCGGCCGGTTCGCCGGCTTCCGCGGACTCGACCTGATCAACCTCGCGATCACCACCAACGCCCGCGGCGGCCCCGGCATCGTGCTGGCCAGCGTCGCCTTCGACGCCGGCATCATCAGCCCGACGTTCTACACCACGCTGGTGGTCGCGGCCGTGCTCACCTCGCAGCTGGCCGGCGCGTGGCTGGACTACGTGCTGCGCAAGGGCTGGCCGTTGCTCAAGTCCGACCTGGACGAGACGGTGTCCGGAGACGGCATGGCGGCAGCGGAACCCGTCGGCGCGCCTCATGACTCCGAGGCCGCGCCGGCCGTCGGCCGGGCGGCCGCGGATCAGCCCACCCAGGCCTAGCTCCCGGTCGGGCAGCGCGCGCCGACGCTCAATGACCGGTCAGGCCGGCCAGCAGTAGGACAACGCCGACGACGGTGAGCAGGGCGGCCACCTCGACGCGGCGCCGAGCGCGGATCCAGTTGTGCAGCGCCGCCACGGATGTGCGCGTCGCCCGCGGCGCCAGCAGGTAGGCCAGCAGTGGGATCTCCACGAAGGCGAAGGCCACGACGTTGAACAACAACAGCGCGCCGACCTGCGTCGCGGCGGCCGCGCCCGAGGCCAGGATGACGGCCAGCGCGGCCAGATAGTCCACCGACGGCAGGGCGATGCCCAGGCCGGCCACCCCGGCGACCCACAGCGAGCGACCGTGCAGCAGCCGGCTTGTCCGCGCGGGCAGCCTCACCGAACCGGATCGCCCGGTGGCGACCCGGACGGCCAGGACGGCGGCGACGAGCAGCGCGAGCAGCCCGATCAAGATCTGGACCCTGGGCAGGGTGAAATAGGTGGAGCGCACCAGAATGCGCCGAAACACGAACAAAACGGCCAGGCCCACCGTCATTCCCATCGCGAAACCGCCGGACAGGAAGGCGAGCAGTTGCAGCAGCGGCCGCGGCCGGTTCAGCATCAGCACCGTCATCCCGATACGGAACGGTTCGAGGCTCACGGCGACGGCCATCACCAGGATGGTGATCAACATGGCGGGATGTGATTGCGGACGGGCGTGTCCGCTCAGACGTGCAAGCGGGCGAGCCGCCTGATCTCGCCGCTCGTCGGCGCCGGAAGCGATCCGGGCGACGTGACGACGACGCCGCCCGCGTTGCGAGCGTGTGACGGCGATGTCACGTCGCGGATATCGGCGGCGCCGACGGTGAACGTGTGCACTGTGTCCCCGCGCCTGCCCTCCTGCTCGGCGTGGCTATCGTCGCCGGTTTGCGCGGCAAATTCGACGGGGATGGCGGATTCGACGGTCCGGCGTGGGATCGAGCCGACAGCTACCTCATTCCGGTGCGTATCGCGAAATACCACGGTGTCTGGCCGCATTCTGGCGCGTTCGCTCAACAGGGAGACAATGGACGAGCGCTGCATGACGTCAGGTTACCGGTCCACGCCCAGCCATATTCGGCCATGCCTGGCATCGGAGCGCGGGTGGCTGCGGTGGCCTGTTCCCCGCTGCTGCCCGGCCGAACGCCACGCGCCAGAGGTTACAAGGGCCGGGTCATGACAGGCATCTGCGGCGACCGCAGTTTGACCGCCAGTTTCGGGATTTCGGGCACGCCGGCTGCAGCTCAAGCCCCGCCAGGCCGCGTGCCGTCCATCCTGCCAGCCCTGTGGGTATTCTTGATCGCCGCTAGCCCCAAGCGAATTCGTTGGCGGCCAATTCCTCCTGCCAATGCGGCGGAAGAGGTAGCGACGTCGATGCCGGCTCCACCCGTCGGCGGTTGTGGTACGCCAACGTCGACGCCAGCCAGCCACTGGGCATGAGCAGGGCGGCGGCCGTCCGCTCCCCGTCCTTCTCCTTGTCGTCTTTGCCCCGGCGGTTCTTGCCGCTGCGACCGTCGCCATGGGTGTCGGCCACCGCGTTCGCCGCGCCTCCCCCGGACATCGTGCCCACCATCGCCTCTTGCATCGCCACCCCCGGCGGCAGGCTGGCGGCTATCGCCGGGGCCGCGTTGGCATTGGTGGCCGCCAGCGACAGTGCGATCGGATGGGTCTCGGCAGCGGCCGTGGCCCAACTCGCCGGCACCGACAACGCGCCGATCCCATACCCCTGCGCCATGCCCGCGGCCGGCAAACCGGCAACATTCGGCCCCAGCAACGCGGTTTTACCCAGATCGCCGAGATAGCCACCGACACCGGACAAGTTGTTGAAACCGCCGAGCCCCTCGAACCAGGTGTATCCGGCGATCCCACCGCGCACGAGGCCCTCACGCCAATAACCAAAGCCGTTGGCACCAATGGTGTAGAAGGCCGTGAAGTAGCCAAGCGGGACGTTTGTAGTGTCTCCCACCGCCTGATTGACCCAGCCCAGGCCCTGCACGGTAAGGGCGCCGGCATTGGAGTCCAGGAACGCCAGCAGTCCCGACGGGCTTAAGGCGTTGGCGGCGTTGGCCCCCAGAGTCTGGGCGTTGCTCCCGACGGTGGCGGCAGCCTGGGCGACCGTACTGGTCAGGGTGTCCAGCCCGGCCGCATTGGTGGTCAACGGCGGTTCGCGGAAGGGTGTGAGCACGCTCGCCGACAACGAGGCACCCGCGTAGGTGTACATCGCGGCGGCGTCCTGCGCCCACATCTCGGCGTAGTGCGCTTCGGTTGCCATGATCGCCGGGGTGTTCTGCCCGAAGAAGTTCGTGGCGACCAACGCGGCCAACGTCGCCCGGTTGGCGGCGATCACCGCCGGCGGCACGGTGGCGGCAAACGCCACCTCGTAGGCCGCCGCAGCCGCCTTGGCTTGCATGGCAGTCCGCTCGGCTTGCGCGGAGCTGGTCTGCAACCATTCCACATAGGGAGCGGCCGCGCTCGCCATAGTCGTCGAGGACGGGCCGGCCCATTCGATCCCGGTGAGTTCGGAGATCACCGAGGCGTAACCGGTTGCGGTCAAATCCAGTTCGTCGGCCAGCGCGTCCCACGAGGCCGCGGCTGCCAGCAGCGGCGCTGACCCGGGGCCGGTGTACATCAGCCCCGAATTGATCTCCGGTGGAAGTGATCCGAAGTCCATCGGTGTTGCCCACTTTCTTGTTAGCAAAGCTCAGTAGTAGATACGCGCAAGCCCTTGACGAGTCCTGGGGTCCGTTGGGCGTGGAAACCATCTTTCGAGCGGGCAGGCGGAATTCGCCGCCAGATCGCGTCCTCCGATGGGGATGGTTCAGCCGCCCGCGGGTGAGCGAGATACGATACTGTCCCGGCGGGTGGCGGCGCGCGCCGTCGCCCCACCTAGACCACGGCCGGCCAGGGTGCCCAGCATGGTCTCGCCGAACGCCCCACCCGGGAAGCCACCGGCGGCGACCGGGATGCCGGTTGCGCTGCTGACCGGCAAGGTGAACGACACCGGCGTGATGGCAGCGGCGGGCGTTGCCCAACCCGTCGGCACCGACAACGCGCCAATCTTGAGTGCTTGGCCCGCGCTTGCGGCCGCACCGGCTGTCGCCGCGGCGCGCGCCGCCCCGCCGCCGAAGTTCAACGCCGCCGGACCCACGAATGCCGGGTTGAGTGTTTCGGCGAGGCCGCCGGGGTTCTCGGCCGTCCAGGTCAACAAACCGATACCGTTGTTGGCGTTACTAAGGGCGTTTGCCATATCGGCCCAGGAGGCGGTGCCGTTGCCGAACGCCTGGCCCCCGTACCCGGTCATCTGGCCGAGTAAGCCGTCGGCGTTGATGAGATCGCCGTTCCCGAGTAACTGTGTCAGCCACGACGGCAGGCTGGATCCGGTGCTGCTGCCGGTGACTTGGGCGACCGAGGCGGATTGGGCCGCCTGCCCGGCGGGGTTGGTGTTCTGTGCCGGTTGGCTGAACGGGGTGAGTCCCGACGCGGCCGACGACGAACGTGCGTAGCTGTGCATCGCGGTGGCATCCTGGGCCCACATCTGTGCGTATTGACGTTCGGTCTCCCCGATCGCCGCGCTGTACTGCCCGAAGTAATTGTTCGCGACGAGCGCGGCCAGCAAGGCACGGTTGGATGCGATCACCGGCGGTGGAACGTGAGCCGCCAGTGCGGCCGCGTGGGCGCTCGCGGCAGCTTTGGCCTGGCCGGCTGTTTGTTCGGCCAGGCCGGCGGTGTTATGCAGCCACGTCACATACGACTGGGCGGCGGTCGCCATCGCCGTCGCCGACGGGCCGGCCCACTGTGCGACGGTCAAGCCTGAAATTACCGAACGATATTGGGCCGCCGTTGAATGCAACTCGGTAGCCAGCGCATCCCAGGCCGCTGCGGCGGTGACGAGCGAGCCCGATCCGGGACCGGCATACATGCGCCCTGAGTTGATTTCGGGTGGCAACAAGCTGTAGTCCACAACCATTTATCTCCCCATTTTCCTGACTCGTGGATGGATCTGCGGGTGTTGCTGGCAACGCTCGCCGCTTGCCAACGGCATGATTCGGGCGGGCGAAGCGATGGCGTTGCCGCGCTTTCGGTCACCGCTTTGTCGTCGCGGCCGACGTGTCGTCGGGACGCCGCGGTGTAGTTCATCGAAAAGCGTTAGGGACAAACAATTCTGGCTCGGCGATGCTGATGTGCGATGCGCGGTGCCGCTGGCCATCGTTTCCTGAGCTGCCGCTGGTCGACGGGTCGTGGGGGCCTCGTAAGCCGTAGATCGCGGCAGGCAGTCAGCCATCATGGGCCTGAGCACTCCTTCGTGCGGACCAGTCGTCAACCATGGGAATGACAATCTCTTCCGGTGAACTGACGGGGCGCACAGATGCGCTAAACGATGACTTGCGGATGAACTATTGGTTACCGACGACCACGCGGGACGGCCGCGAATCGGTTCGGCAAACGCCGCTGACGCACTGGGCGCGAGGTAGTCCCATTTTCTG